>CAKRLN010000067.1 GCA_934359535.1 uncultured Lachnospiraceae bacterium | reverse complement strand
CCTCTCTCCTCCTAACGTGTATGTCTGCGTCTGCGCGGAATGACTACCCTACGGTAATATGCAAAAAGCCCTCCTGCCAGAAGCAGAATGACAACAGACCCGATTGCCACTTTTCCCTTAACCGTATCCGAGGTATCCGGTGAATCCGCTTTCTTTCCAGATGTCTTTGCATCATTTCCCTTTGCTGTATCCGTGCTGCCTGTCTGGGTCTTTTTGTCTGTCACTGTGGTAGTTCCAGAACCGGTTCCAGTGCTTCCGGAGCCTGTTCCGGCATTTCCCTGTTCCGTGTTCTTTCCCGTATCCGGATTGTCTTTTTTATCGTCTTTCTTTCCAGTGTCCGGATCGTCCTTCTTATCATCCTGATTGCCGGAATCTCCGCCTCCGGCTGCATCCGTTACCGTTACCTTCCCGGCAAATACCGAAATGCTCTTTGCGTCAATCTTCTGTTCATCCGCCTTGTACGCCTTCACGCTCCGGATCGTAAGACCTGCATCTGTTTTTGCTGCGGTATCCTTTACGGTAAATTTCAAGGTTGCAAGCGTACCATCTGTGCTGTTATTGCTATCATCTTCTGCCCCGGATGATGCAGCTACAAACATATATGACTGCCCTTTTTCATTGAGTGCCTTCAAATTGTCAGTCTCTGGCAGAACAAGCTCGTCTGCAGAAAAGACTGTTCCTGCTGTAACCGATTCCAAAGACAGCACAGAGTGGTCGTAATCCACCTCAAACTGCAGTCCCCAGATTCCCGGATTCCCAGACAGCACCAGATCAACCGATACCGTCTCTCCCTTCTTCGCGGAAGCCTGTCTGCTTGTGATCTTCATCGTCTGCGTCTGCTCATTTGCATAGACTGGCACTGCGGTTATTCCAAGAGCCAGCAGAACTGCCATGCAAAAGGCTGCAAGCCATGTGATCTTCCCATTTTTTATCTTTTTATGCATGCGTTTCCCTCCTCGCTGTGATTCCATTTCATCACGTTTTCTAGTACATATGATACCCTATTCGACAGGCTTTGCGGCTCAAGCTACGCGAATTACACATTTTTTGACATGAACGACTGGAAAAATTGTAGCTTTTTACCAAATAACAGGTTATACTTTTTATAGAAAAAGCTGGGAGAATCTGACATGAAAATTGCAATATGTGACGATGATAAAGACGAACTTAAAAGAATTCTTGATCTGCTGGAGCAGTATCGGAAAACGACCGGACGCACACTTTTTGTCCGTTCCTTTGAAAGCAGCACCGAGCTTGCTTCCCTCGCGGAAAAGGAGCGCTATGACCTGTACCTTCTTGACATTTTAATGCCGGTTTTAAGCGGAATGGAGCTTGCAAGGGAGATCCGCAGCTTTGATAAGGCAGCCGACATTATTTTTCTGACCTCATCCCCGGAATTTGCTGTGGAAAGCTATACGGTAAAGGCTTCCAATTACCTTGTAAAGCCAATCCAGAGGACTTCTTTTTTTGCAGCGCTGGATGATATTTTTGACGCCAGAAAGGACGATGAGGGGCGGGCGCTTGTCGTAAAAAGCAATATCGGTGTCCACAGGCTCCTGCTGTCAGACCTTGTCTATGTGGAAGCTATAAACCGCAAGGTCATCTATTATTTAAAAACCGGCGAGGAGCTTACCTGCACAGACCGCTTTTCCTCCGTCTGTGAGGGGCTTTCAGGCTGCCCGGAATTTCTTCTTGTGCACCGCTCGTTTCTCGTTAATATGAATTACATCCGCACGATTGAGACGGCTGACCTCATCCTGCACAACGGGAAATGTATCCCACTTGCACAGCGGAGGGTTACAGAAATTAAAAAGCATTACCTTGCTTTTCAGATGGAGGAGCTGACATAATGGAACTTTTGAATCTATTAAATCTGACCAACTATGTATTTGTACTGTTTTTCGGAGTCACGGCATCCCTCGCGCTTGCCGGCATTCCTTTTTCTGAGCATAAGAGGCTGTACGTATTTACCCTTGCATTCTTTGGTGCCGTGCAGCTGCTGGCCTACCTGCTGCTCGGAGAAGCCACCTTGTATAAATGCTATCCTGTCCTTATCCATCTGCCGCTCATTTTCCTGATCGCCTTTGGCTTTGGCAAAAATATTTATATTTCGATGATTGCCGTGCTTCTCTCCTATCTGCTTTGTACCCCGCGCAAATGGTTCGGCACGCTGATCTCTTATTTTTTTGGTGGCGACATGACCGTATTTTATCTGTCTGCCATTCTTATCACGCTGCCGATTTTATTTCTGACTGCAAACTACATTGCCCCCTATGTCATCCGCCTGAAAGACGAAAGCCGGGCGACAATGATTCTCTTTTTCATTCTGCCGCTCGCGTACTATATTTTAGAATATGCGTTTACCGTCTACACCGATCTGCTCTATACCGGAGGTGCCGTGGTGATTGATTTTGTAGACAGCTTTACCGTGCTTTTATATTTTGTGCTCTCGATGCTTTCCCTTGAATTTTCCAATCAGAAAAGCAAAGCGGAGCATGAAAATATCCTGCTTGCAGCCGCTGCCGCACAGTCACAAAAGGAGCTTTCCCAGCTTTCAGCTTCTGCGAAGCAGGCCGCAATCTACCGGCATGACCTGCGCCATCACATGAATTTCTTAAAAAGCTGCATCGCAGAGAACCGACTGGATCAGGCAAATGCCTACATTACCGAAATCTGTGACGGATTAGAGGCTTCCCGTCTGGAAAAATACTGCGACAATGAAGCCATCAACCTGATTCTCTCCTTCTACGCTTCAAAGGCAAAGGAGCAGAAAATTGCCATTGATATTTCTGTCCGCACCAGTGATTTTTCCCGGTTCCAGATCCCGGATCTGTGCAGCCTGTTTGCAAACGGCCTTGAAAATGCAATCCATGCCAGTTCAGACATCCAGCCTCCTGAAAACCGCCATATTGCACTAAAACTCTACGAAAAAAATGACAGGCTCTGCATCCAGCTTACAAATCGCTGTGCAAATGAGCCTGTCTTCGAGCATGATATTCCGGTATCCACCCGAAAGGATCATGGCATCGGTGTAAGAAGCATGATCTCTGTCGTGGAAAAATATCATGGTGTCTATGGATTTTCTGCTGATCACGGAGAATTCCGCTTTCAGGCATCCTTATAAACAGATTCTTCAATCAGAACCGATATTTGTATCGATATTTCATTGTTCGAAGTTTTTTGTCACTTTTCACAATTGCCGCTATATTCAAAAAGAGATACAGGTTGCTCCATGTGCATACAAAATATCGATTCCTGCCATCATCATTGCAAAAAGCATCATAAGGATTAACAGCACAATGGCACCCCGGTCATAGACAAAACTGATATTTTCCTTCCGGTTCGCCAGTAACACCTCCACGCCAAGGAGAATCAGAATGCACGGCCATAACCGGAAGATCCTCACATAGTCCAGTACCGGGAATACCATATGGACAAGAAACAATACCCCAAAGAAGATCAATGTCAGTCCAAATGTAATCGTTCCGGTTCTATGGGTATTTACAACCTGCGGTGTTTTTTCCTGCGTCTTTTTATTCTCTTCCAGCTCCATCTTCTTCATCTCCATTTTCATCTTTTCTCTCTTCCCCCATGCTGCTTCCGGCTTCCAGATTAACGTCTTTTTCTCTTTTCTCTACACTGCTTCCGGCTTCCAGATCAACATCTTTTCCGCCTTCCTCCTCAAACAGCTCCTTCTTCTTACCGTCGAGCATTGTCTTTCCAATTGCTATAATTCCAATCCCCACGATAATCTGTGGCAGGTAATAAGCAACTCTGAAATAAATATCATGGATAATCTGCGGCATAGCGAACTCAAATGTAGAATACAGTCCTCTGAAAACAAGAACAATTCCTAAAATAACAAGTACAACCGCAATGATCTTACGGTATTTCTGTGACAGCTTCTCTTTCGATGCACTGATTGCTTCCAGATCAAACAGATACTTATCTTCCATCTGCACAAACAGTTCATCATCGGTATGGTACAAGTTTCTTGCATGGAAAAAGCTGTAAAACCAGACTATCATTGCCGCAAACACGATCGGTCCCATATTTAAGAGGATTGCCACAACAATAATTCCCCAGAATGCCGCCATAAGGCTTACTCCCATTTTCATAAATCCCATATACATTTCCGAGCATCCCGGTATCCATGCCAGGATAAAATTCCAAAATCCGCTTTTTTTCTTTCTCATTCTACTTCCTTCTTTCTATTCCATTTGTTATTCTTCGTGGTATCTTTCCAGTTCTACGATTCTTCATGGTATCCTTCCATGTCCTGTTCCTATCTTTCCTCCCGGTTCTTTACTGCTTCATGCTTCCGGTCGGTGCAAGAAACGCATTCGATGCCTCAAAGATCTGGCTGCACCATTCATTGGTCTGTTTATGGATGTCTGTCATAATGCCCTGCCCTCTGTCTGCATCCTGTACCTTCTGCGGAAGATTTCCTCCTGCCGGAATCAAAAATAATGCAAAAATTGCAGCCGCTGCTACTCCCCAGACCTTCATCCGGTAGAGCCGGTATGACTTTTTCTTCTGCTCCGGTGTCATTTTTTCTACCAGATGCTCCGATATTTTTTTTATTCCTGTCTCCGGCTTCATTTCTTTTTCCCCGGCTGTCCACTCTGCGATTCCCCCTGTTACTTCCTTCTGTGCTGCCAGCTCAAGGATCTCTCGTTTTAAATAGGAAGGCGCTTTTAACATCCCCGATTGCTCTGTCTCCTCGATCAGACGCGCAAGCTCTTCCTCTGATAAATAACTTTTCTCACTCATGACACCGCTCCTTTCCCTTCTGATTCCGGCTTCCAAAATAGCTTCTATGTTCTTTTTCATACAGCTTTCTTAACATATCTCTTGCCCGGTAGATCTGTGTCTGGATTGTTTTTACCTTTTTATTCATGGAAAAAGCAATTTCCTCTGCCGTCTTTTCCTTATGAAAATACAGCCTTGCAATCTCATCATACGGTGGCTTTAACTTCGCGCAATTCCGAAGCAGTTCTTCCGAAACCGCCTCCTCAAGCGTCTCATGCTCCGGTCTCCCAACCTTCGACTGATACTGCTCCATTTTATCCTCCTCCGTCGGCACCTGATGGTTTGCCGCCCGTCTCATGTAATCAATACATTTGTTGGAAGCGATCCGGCACAGCCAGCTCTTCTCATTCGTTCCGTCAAAGCCATCCAGATGCTCATACGCAGATAAAAATGTCTCCTGTGTCAGGTCCTGCGCTGCAAAATAATCCTGCGTCATCTTATAGCAGACTGAAAGTATCAGACTCTGATATTCATCGATCATTCTCTCCAATTGTCCATTCGCCGGCGTTTTTCCCACCTCCTCAGTGGTGTATTCCCTTTGTAACCTGCTGCCGCAGTTACGTTTTTTTCATTCTCATCAACCACTCATAAAGTATAACGCATGGAATCTCTTAAAATCTTCAGATTTTTATTATTTTTTCAAATATTCCGCAATCCGGTCAATATATGCTTTTAAAGGCAGGGACGTTTTTTTACACGATGTACCTTATGGTATATTTTAAGGCAAAAAAATTCCGCCCGGATCGAACTCCGGACGGATCTCTTTTTCATATGACTAATTTGTTATTCTTAGTTTTCTACTATTCTGGCACTATAGAAATAGCAGAATGCCCGCCTTCCTCATAATACGAAGAAACCTGAATGATTCAAAGACCATCTCTGCTTCTCCGTAAATCATTCAGGTAACTATATTTTAGTCGTGCTTTGGAATAAGCTTCTCTGTTCCGCCCATATATGGCTGTAATGCCTTTGGAATATTGACAGAACCATCTGCATTTAAGTTATTCTCTAAGAATGCGATCAGCATACGTGGTGGAGCAACAACGGTATTATTTAAGGTATGTGCAAAATACTTGCTTCCGTCTTTGCCCTTAACACGGATCTTTAAACGTCTTGCCTGTGCGTCTCCAAGGTTCGAGCAGCTTCCTACCTCAAAGTATTTCTTCTGGCGCGGAGACCATGCCTCTACATCACAGGATTTTACCTTCAGATCTGCAAGGTCACCGGAGCAGCACTCTAAGGTACGTACCGGAATGTCAAGGCTGCGGAACAGATCTACCGTGTTCTGCCATAATTTATCGTACCATGCCTTGGACTCCTCCGGTTTACATACTACGATCATTTCCTGCTTCTCAAACTGGTGGATACGGTATACACCACGCTCCTCGATGCCGTGTGCACCTTTTTCCTTACGGAAGCATGGAGAATAGCTTGTCAGTGTATATGGAAGCTTCTCCTCATCATTGATCGTATCGATGAACTTACCGATCATGGAATGCTCAGAGGTTCCGATCAGATACAGATCCTCACCCTCAATCTTATACATCATGGCATCCATCTCATCAAAGCTCATAACTCCGGTTACAACATTCGAACGGATCATAAAAGGTGGGATACAGTAAGTAAAGCCTCTGTTAATCATGAAATCTCTTGCGTAAGAGATGACTGCGGAATGGATTCTTGCAATATCTCCCATCAGATAATAGAAGCCATTTCCTGCAACCTTTCCTGCTGCATCCAGATCAATTCCATCAAAACGCTCCATAATATCTGTATGATATGGCACTTCAAAATCCGGAACGACCGGATCACCGTATTTCTGGATCTCAACATTGCAGCTGTCATCTTTTCCGATTGGAACCGATGGATCAATGATATTTGGGATCGTCATCATAATCTTTGTGATCTTCTCGTTTAATTCTTTTTCCTGTGTCTCTAATTCAGCAAGTCTTGCAGCATTTGCACTTACCTGTGCCTTTACCTCTTCTGCCTCATCCTTTTTGCCCTGTCCCATCAGCGCACCAATCTGCTTGGAAAGCTTGTTTCTGCTTGCGCGAAGCTCATCTGCCTCAACCTGTGCCTTTCTTGCCTGTGCATCCAGCTCAATTACTTCATCGACAAGCGGGAGCTTGTGATCCTGGAATTTCTTTTTGATGTTTTCCTTTACGGCATCTGGGTTCTCTCTTAAAAATTTTAAATCTATCATGTTTTCCTCCTAAAATATAAAAACCTTCCGTCTCAGAATTACTCTGGGACGAAAGGTATATCTTCCGCGGTACCACCCAAGTTGCTTCACATACGTAAGCCTCTTTGACGCAGGATATGGACTGCGAACCCTGCGGCTTTCACCGCCAGCTCTGGAAGTGGAAAGATCCTGCCCGCTTACCGGTTTGCACCAGACACCGGCTCTCTGTAAAGCTTCCTGAATCGCAGCTTCCGTCATTGCTTTTTGTTATCTTTAGCCATTATACAATCATTTATTCAAAAATGCAAGGCGAATTCTGCCGGATGGTTCGTGCTTTTTATAGAAACAGGAGGTGTGCTATTCAGGTTCTTTGATTGTTACCATATGCATTCCCTCATTTTTGGTATTCTTCGATCACACATTCATGTGCTTTCGTGTTTTTATCATAATTGACACCGACAAGAAGCAGATTTCCCTGATACTCTTTCAGGCTGTGGCAGTATTCCTTTCTTCGGATCTGTTCGATCGCACCCTCGGCACTTTTGTCCCACTTCAGCTCTACGACAAGTGCCGGTTTTTCTGGAATTCTTTAACGCTTTCGAGATCTCTCCCCAGTCCGATACCGATACGCTGTTTACATATTCGGCGCGCACCTCGCTATTTGGAATCTTTACCGTCTTATGATCGTAATCGTATGCAAGATAGCCAAGATGGATCAGCAGGGTAAGGACATCATCTTCCGTATAAAACGTTGTCATGTCATTCTGAAAACTGCCGGTATTAACCGGAACACTCTCTCCTGCAATCATGCTTAAAACATCATCCCGAAGTTCCTCAAAATTCATGTCAATTCAGAAAAATCGTATCATACTGGTTCAAATGCTTCTCAAAGCCTTCACTGGTGGCAATCTGAAACTTTGAAAACAGCTCTTTGGTGTCATAATCGCATCCATAGTAAGCCGCAAGCATATTCGCAGTAATAGATTTTCCAAAGCGGCGTGGACGGCTGATGCAGAGATATCCCTGCACAGTATTTATATTCTTATTTGTGTATTCAATCAACTCTGTCTTATCTACATAAATATCCGAGTTTACCACTTTCAAGAAATTACTGATATCCGGATTTAAATAATTTCCCATTCCACTCTCCACTTCCATACAGATTTTCTCTGCTTCTTCTTATTATACCTCATCAAAAAAAGACAGGCAATTAGTTCTGCCTGTCTTTTCCATACCAGTTATTGTCCATTATTGCTGTTCACCTCTGACAAATGTGACCCGTAACCGTCCGTTTGTGATTTCACGCGCGGCATTTATCAAATGTATATTTCCCGTTTTTCGCCGCTGTGAAGCTATTTTGCTAGTTCAGCGGATATCCAAGATAACGGTCTTCGTTTAAGCCAAGGATCAAAAGGAAGACCGGCGGAAGAAAAATAAGCCCCACCGCAAATCCGCCATCATGACCAAATGCCTTTGCGGTCTTTATCATCGTAAGGATATAAAATACAACATTCGCAATTGGCACAAGTAAAAACAGGAAATACCAGCCGCAGCCCCATGTGTATTTATACCAGATATACGTGTTGTAAAACGGGATGACTGCTTTCCAGCCCGGTTCCCCGAATTTTTCAAAAATAAACCAGAATGCTACCAGTGATAATATTCCAATTGCAGAAAATGAAATGTGAATCATACAATTATTCCTCTTTTCTTTTTTATTGAGCAACGGTTCAAGCCACCCACCAATACCGGAATGTGCTTCTGAACCGTTCCCTTATCTGAGCATATACTAGCATACAATTCTGTCGATTCTGCTCGCATAAGATTAACATAACCTTAAAATTCTGTCACTCCTATTGTTGTCCCGGCAGCACCTGTAATCCGTACTCTCATTGCCGTTCCGACAGCACCTGTAATCCGCACTCTCATTGCCGTTCCGGCAGCACCTGTAATCCATACTCTTATTGCCGTTCCGACAGCAGCGCAAGCATCTGCTCTGCCCGGTTTCTCCATGTATGCCTTTTTTTAACGAGTGGCATGCCGGCCTCTAAGATCTGTTCCCTCTTGTCATCCTCCGACAACAGCAGCCGGATTTTCTCCACAGCCTGCTCGGGATGATTCAGATCATAATAGCAGACCCCACACCCCTCCGGAAGCACTTCGCAAAGATACTGGCTTGGATCGGACACGCATACCGCACCGTTTAAGATCGAATTAAATACCCGGTCATGCGCCCCGTCCTTAAACCATGGCATGACATTTAACGAAATCTTTGCATTCCAAAGTGCCTCCAGGCATGCCTTCGAATCCGTCTGTGGCAGGATCTTCAGATTCTCCTTATGTGAAAGCGTAAGCTTCTCCCAGCCTTTTCCAATAACCGTGACCGGAATTCCTGCATCACATACCGCGGCAACGACTTTTCCACGGAAATAATTGCGCAGATACAGATCAATAAAAATCATCTTATGGAGTGCCGGCCGAAGATCCCCGGTAGAATTTGCTCCCATCTCCCGCTCGCAGTGGGCAAGCTCCACCTCCTCAATGGTCCGGTCCGGATGCGCGATCAGCTCATTTATGATTCCCTGATAAAAGGCTGCATATTCTTCATTGATCCAGTGGATATTTTTATCAAAAAAAGCCGGCTCTGTATAATTTCCGGTAAAAATAACGTCTGTCGTTCTCTGTTTTCTCTCCTGATCCTGCACCATTTCACTGCTGGATACGGTCTGACAGGTCTCCTGCCAGGACAGATCAGACGCAAGAGACGTTCCCGCAAGCGGACAAAAACCGGCATCATCAAATTCCGGATAAAATTTCTGGAAATAGCTTTGATGATTCCGGTCAATGCTTAAGTGATGATAGTTTTTCAGGATTCCCGGATGGAGCTTCTCATCGCTAAGAAGCTCCCGTAACCGGTTGTCATAAAAATAGGGATGATCCGCTGCAATGTTATAGCATGGGATCTGGTATTCCTGCCAGAGATAACCAGAAGCCTCCGAATACACATCCGCTTCCCGCTCAAGCCCTTCAAAGTTAAAGGTGACAAGTGCCGTATGGCCTGGCTTTATGAATTTTCTCACACGTTTGGCGGAAGCATGCGCATTTTTCAGATCAAATACAAAAACAGCAATTCCTTTTTCCTTCCAGACCTCCGCCATTTGATTTGAAAAATAATCGAGCGTCTCCACACCGCCATTCATGACGATGATTTTCGTTATATTTCCCATATTTCCTGAAATACCCTTTTAATTAATGCATCGGCTCTAATGGATATTTATCCGTCAGTGTCTTAATGATCGCTTTTGCTTTCTCAACGGCCGGTTCGCCTTCCTTGATTAACATTGCAATTGCCTCTGCCACCTGGTCAAAGTCATCCTCCTTTAAGCCTCTTGAGGTCGCAGCCGGTGTTCCAAGACGAATTCCGCTTGTTACGAATGGCTTCTGCGGATCATTTGGGATCGTATTTTTATTCGCAGTAATATTCGCAGAATCGAGAAGCTTCTCAACGGCTTTTCCAGTCAGTCCAAAGTTGGTCAGGTCAACTAACATCAGATGATTGTCTGTTCCACCGGATACAATTTTAACACCTCTGCTCATAAGACCCTTGCAAAGTGCCTGTGCATTCTTTACGATCTGCTCCTGATATTCCTTAAATTCCGGCTGTAAGGCTTCCTTGAAGCATACGGCTTTTCCTGCAATCACATGCATTAAAGGTCCACCCTGGGTTCC
>CAKRLN010000066.1 GCA_934359535.1 uncultured Lachnospiraceae bacterium | reverse complement strand
CAACAGTAATCCCTTTTGTTATACTTATGGTTATGATTGGGACTGTAGTACAGGTCAATCAGGAGGTACGTGGAATGGAAAAAAAGGACACAAAAAAAGCAGCACTGACTTTTGATGACGGGCCGAATCCGGAATATACGGCGAAACTTTTAGACGGATTAAAGGAACGGGAGGTAAAGGCAACCTTTTTTTTGCTTGGGGAAGCAGTAGAGGATTATCCGGAGCTTGCAAAACGCATTTATGAGGAAGGGCATCTGATTGGAAACCACACCTATGACCATGTAAATCTTGGCAATCTCTGTGAGGATGCAGCCTGCAGAGAGGTAAAAAAGACGAATGAGATCATAAAAAAGGTGACTGGCTATACACCGGAATATATCCGTCCGCCATTTGGGGAGTGGAAGGATGGCATCGATTCAGATGTTACGATGATCAAGGTGCTCTGGAATGTCGATCCGCTTGACTGGGCAACAGGCAATGCAGATGCAGTCGTGGAGCGTGTTGTGAAGCACTGCAAGGACAATGACATCATCCTGATGCATGACGCTTCGGAGTCTTCGGTGCGTGCCGCATTCCGGATCATTGACATTTTAAAAGAGCAGGGTTATGAATTTGTAACAGTAGATCAGCTGATTCTTGAGTAATTTCATGCATATCGTAGAAAAAAAACTTTCGTATTGTAAAGTGACAGAATTTCATGTATTCTATTGATGATATGAATTATCAAGAATAAAATCCGTCAAAAAATCTGTTTCATAATCGTAAAACAATGCTTTTTAGAGATAAAATGCAGGATTACAATCATGAAAATTCATTACTAAGGGTGATTATTTATGGATTTATTCGATTATATGAGAGAAAAAAATATGGAATCCGAGGCACCGCTTGCCTCAAGGCTAAGGCCTGCGACACTCGATGAGGTTGTCGGGCAGAAGCATATCATAGGAAAGGATAAGCTTTTATACCGCGCGATCAAGGCGGATAAATTAAGCTCGATCATTTTCTATGGTCCGCCGGGAACCGGAAAGACAACGCTTGCGAAGGTGATTGCAAATACGACGAGTGCGGATTTTATGCAGATCAATGCAACCGCAGCCGGCAAAAAGGACATGGAAGAGGTTGTGGCAAAGGCGAAGGACAATCAGGGCATGTATGGAAAGAAAACGATTCTTTTCATCGATGAGATCCACCGCTTCAACAAAGGCCAGCAGGATTATCTGCTTCCTTATGTTGAGGACGGAACGATTATACTGATCGGTGCAACAACCGAAAATCCGTATTTTGAAGTGAATGGGGCATTACTTTCCAGATCCATTATCTTTGAATTAAAGAAGCTGACAAAGGAAGATATCCGGATTCTTTTAGAGCGTGCCGTTACGGATACACAAAAGGGAATGGGATCTTACCATGCGGTCATCGATCCGGATGCACTCGAATTTTTATCGGATGTGGCAAACGGGGATGCGAGGGCAGCACTTACCGCGATTGAACTTGGAATCCTTACAACAGAGCGGAGTCCGGACGGATTCATCCATATCAGCCTTGCAGTGGCAGAGGAATGCATTCAGAAGCGGGTGGTATCCTATGACAAATCCGGGGACAACCATTATGATACGGTATCCGCATTCATAAAGAGCATGCGGGGGTCCGACCCGGATGCAGCCGTGTATTATCTGGCAAGGATGCTTTATGCCGGCGAGGATGTGAAATTTATTGCAAGGCGCATTATGATCTGTGCGGCTGAGGATGTCGGACTTGCAGATCCGAATGCCTTAACCGTTGCAGTCTCCGCGGCACAGGCAGTGGAACGGATCGGAATGCCGGAATCCCAGATTATTTTAGCGGAGGCTGTCAATTATGTGGCAAGCGCGCCAAAAAGCAATGCGTCTTACATGGCAGTTGCAAAGGCAATGAAGGTTGTGGCGGAAACGAAGACACCACCGATTCCGGCTCATTTGCAGGACGCGCATTACAAGTCGGCAGGAAAGCTCGGACATGGTCTCGGATATCAGTATGCACACGATTTTCCGAATCACTATGTGAAGCAGCAGTATCTTCCAGACGGACTTACGGAGGAGAAGTTCTATGAGCCGACAGACATTGGCTATGAGCAGGATATCCGGGCATATTTTGAACATATCAGAGATGGCAGCATTTAGCCGGAACATCCGGCATTTCAAATAACAGAAAGAAAAATCAGGAGGACAGACACCACAATGAAATCTTACCAGGAAATGACAAAGGAAGAACTTTTACAGGAGAAGACAGCGCTCGAAGCAGAATATGCAAAGATCAGGGAAATGGAACTTTCCCTCGATATGTCAAGAGGAAAGCCATCATCCGAGCAGCTGGATCTGTGCATGGATATGCTTGATGTCATTGATTCGAAGACCGTTTTAAAGAGTGAGAATGGAACAGATTTAAGGAATTATGGCATTCTCGATGGAATTCCGGAAGCAAAAAGACTTATTGCTGAGATGGTAGACTGTAAGCCGGAGAATGTGATCGTATACGGGAATTCCAGCTTAAATATCATGTATGACCAGATTTCCCGTGCTATGACACACGGAATCTGTGGAAGCACACCATGGGGGAAGCTTGAGACGGTAAAATTCTTATGTCCGGTTCCTGGATATGACAGACATTTTGGTGTAACCGAGCATTTTGGAATTGAGATGATCAATATTCCAATGACAGCAGAGGGACCAGATATGGATCTTGTGGAAAAATACGTAAACAACGATCCGGCAGTCAAAGGAATCTGGTGTGTTCCGAAATATTCGAACCCACAGGGAATCGTATATTCCGATGAGACTGTACGCCGTTTTGCTGCATTAACTCCAGCAGCAGAGGACTTCCGTATTTTCTGGGATAATGCCTATTGTGTACATCATATCTATGAGGACAAACAGGCTGAGATCTTAAATATCTTAGAGGAATGTGAAAAAGCAGGTCATCCGGACATGGTATTCCAGTTCTGCTCAACAAGCAAGATCAGCTTCCCAGGCTCCGGTGTTGCAGCAATTACCGCATCTGAGGCAAACATTGCAGACATCAAGAAACAGCTGGCCAGCCAGACGATCGGTTACGATAAGATCAATCAGCTGCGCCATGTAAAATATTTCAAAGACAGAGCCGGAATCGACGCACATATGATGAAACAGGCTGCTGTTATCCGCCCAAGATTTGATATGGTGCTTGAGCTTCTCGATAAAGAGATTGCACCGCTTGGCATTGCAAGCTGGGTAAAACCGCTCGGTGGATATTTCATCGGTTTTGAGACGATGGAAGGCTGCGCAAAGGCAGTTGTTGCAAAATGCAAGGAGGCTGGTGTTGTGCTTACCGGTGCGGGAGCCCCATTCCCTTACAAGAAGGATCCGAAGGATTCCATCATCCGTATCGCACCGACTTATCCATCTCTTTCAGAGTTAAAAGAGGCAGCAAACGTATTTGTTACCTGTGTAAAACTTGTTAGTGTTGAAAAATTGCTTGAACAATAGTATACTAGATTTATATCTTAGAACGCTGGGTTTAAAGATAACCCGGCGTTTTTTTGCCTTACGCAAAAAAGAAAGCAGGGGTAACAGAACTTAAGGAAAAGGAGCGATGTACAAATGGATTTGAAAGCAAAGATTTTAGGAACCGTCCTTGGCATTTATGCGGCAGCAATCGCAGTGATCTGTTTTTTTGTAAACGGTAAATGCGCAAAGCTTGGACTAGGTGATGAGGCAGGAGGAATCATAGGAAGTGTCTTGATAAGTGCAGTAGTCATTGGAATCATTATGGCGGTAATCCTCTTTGTGGTATTTCAGAAAATGTTTTCTTCTCTGAAAAATATGGACTCTAAGATGAAGGAATTCTCCGAGAATGGCGGAGATCTGACAAGCTTTATTGATGATGAGAAGAGAGAACAGTTAAGCGGACTTGCAGGAAATTTAAGCGTTGTGATGGAGCGTATCCATGATGTGTTAAAGGATGTACAGAAGCATTCGGACAGTCTTGCCCAATCGGTTGAGAAAATGGATGCGAACATCGGAAGCACAACGGATGAGGCAATGAATGTTTCAAGCGTGATGCAGGAAATCAGTGCATCCGTGCAGGAAATGACCTCAAATATTATGGAAATTTCCGATGTTATGGAGAAGATGAGCCAGTCCTTCGGGGATATTAATGAGGAAGCAAGGGATGGTGCAGATTACGCAGAAAACAGCAATAAAGATGCCTACGAGATCATGACAAAATCCGAGACAGAGAGGGCGGAGATCTTAAAACGTACAAAAGAGGTCGAAAGTGCCCTTCAGGAGAAGATCACACAGTCCAAGCAGGTAGAACAGATTATGGATCTGACTGGGGATATTATCCAGATTGCGGATCAGACCAATCTGCTTGCCTTAAATGCTTCCATTGAGGCTGCAAGGGCAGGAGAAGCTGGAAAAGGCTTTGCTGTCGTGGCAGACGAGATCACAAAGCTTGCCGAGGATTCCATGAAGACAGCAAGCCAGATCAAGGATATTTCCAATACCGTTATTACGGCGGTAAGTGAGCTTGCCGAGGAATCCGGCAACGTCGTGGATTTCATGCGTGAGAAGACGGTAAACAGCTATACACAGCTTGTTGAGGTTGGAAGAAAATACCAGGGCGATTCAAAGATCATGTATGATAAGATGCAGGATTTTGCAACACTTGCGTCTGGTCTGTCCGGACAGGTGGATACAACAACACATACGATTGAAGCGATCAAGACGGCAGCGCAGGAATCCGAGAAGGCAGTTATGGATTCCGCAGACAGCATTGCAAGAATTACACAGCATATGACGGATATCCGTGAGAGCAGTGAGGAAAATGCAAAGATTGCAGCAGCACTCGATACCAATATTAACAAATTCAAATTATAAAAGGTTCTGATACCTAAAACAGCTCCGTTATGCCGGTTCTGGCGTAACGGAGCTGTTTTACAAATTCGGTTCTGAAAGTGCGAAAGCGATGCTTCGGAAAAAGGAAAATCCTTAACCGTGGTAAGCATGCAGACCATCGTAGGTATGCATGCTTAAGGTTCCCTTAATCAGAAAATCACGGAAATTGTTATATTCCGGATGGTTCATCATGTAGATGCACTGCTGGGTTGTAATGTCGATCAGCTGATTAACCGGATGTAAGATAACATCAATGTTCATCTGGCTTGACAGGGCACTTCCGACAGCACCATAGCCGAACAGATGAAGCGGCTCGTTGAGTGGATTCGTATTGTAAAACACAAGATCATCTAAGATCCGGCTTGTGATTGCAGGGGTTGCAGCAAGAATAGCGGTACAGCCCTTTTCTTTCAAATCTAAAATGACCTTATGCACATCAAAGGCAGCGTTGTTATGGATATCGTAGATCAGATCCTCGGAAAATGGCATCGAGGAGGTCAAAACGGCATCGCGGTAGGCACGAAGCAATTCTTCCGTGGAGGAGAGACCACGTTTATCACAGATGCAGCCGACATTGCCTTTTTTCAGGTTAAAATGTGAGAGAACTGCCTGATAAATGGCAGAATAGTCGTTCTCTAAAATACAGGTATAAGGACATCCCTCCGGCTTATTGATCAGAAATAACATTGGGACCTGTCCGCTTATGGCAGGGGCAATTTCAGAATAATGCTTTGCACAGGAGATGATTACAATGCAGTCCGTAATTTCGGAAAATCTGCGGATGCAGTCCTGCTCACGGGAGACAGCGTTTCCGGTAAGTCCGAATATCAGGGAGACTCCCTTCTGGTAAAACGCTCTGGACAGACCGTCTAATAATGTATCACGGAAATTTGCAGCTGTACTGGAAAGAATCACACCGACTGTTTTTGCAGCTTTGTTTGACAATATGTATCTCCTCCGTTTTCGTTTGATAAGCTTATTATATGCCACAGGGAGAAAAATGAAAAGTCATAACTGATGAAAAATCAAAATTAAAAATGAAAATAAAATAAAAATAAAATAGAAAAAAGTATTTACAAACGAGATAAAAGGACGTATAGTAATAATATCTTTTTTTCGAAACACACAGTGCAGAGGCATTGTGTATTTGTGCAAGAATTCTTTTTGCACATTTTCCAACAGAACAGCACAACAGAATACGCGATCCCTAAGAGAAAGGAAATGGGATTATGAAAGAAATTTTTGAACAGTATGGCGGGGTTCTTATTACAGTAACAGCAATCGTTGCAGTTGTTGCAGTTGTTGCATTATTTGCAGGTGGCGGAGAGAACGGAATTATTTATAAGGCATTCCAGTCCCTTCTCCAGACTTTCTTCCAGAAGGCAAAGCTGGCATCTGACGTATTTATCACAGTCGCGTAAAGATCGGGTGAAGGAGCAGGTCGGATGGAATTAGGGAAAGAATATTTTGGTCCGCTTTGGAAATTTGTATCCAATTCGGAAATTACGGATATTGATTTCAATGGCAGTGAGCTGTGGCTTACGAACATTTACAATGAACGGTTCAAGGTAAGTCCGGTTTTTGTGAAGGAGCAGCTGACACCGCAGTTTTTAGAGCAGTTTACACAGCGGATTGCCAATGTGGTAAGCCGTCAGTTCAATAAGAAAAGCCCGGAGCTTGAAGCGGAGACAAGCGAACTCCGTGTTACGATCATGCATGAATCAGTTGCAAGAAGCGGGCGTTCGGTAAGTATCAGAAAGACGCCTCCGGTTGTGCGTCTGACTGCACAAAAGGCACTTGGTGAGAATTATTGCAGCAAGGATATGTTATCGCTGCTTATTAACTGTGTGCTTACGAAGATGAATTTTGTTTTCTGTGGGGAACCGGGGGTCGGAAAGACCGAATGTGCCAAATTCTTTTCGCAGTTTATTCCGGCGAACGAGCGCGTGATCACGATCGAGGATACCCTGGAGCTGCGTTATAACAAGACAAATCCGGGAAAGGACTGCATTGAGATGAAGGTCAGTGAGGATACGTTTGGTTATGCGCAGGCACTGAAGTCTTCTTTAAGGCTGAATCCGAAATGGATCATGCTCTCGGAGGCCCGCTCCAAGGAGGTAAAATACCTCCTTGAGAGCTGGTCGACCGGAGTGCGCGGAATGACAACACTGCATACGGATGATGTCAGGAATGTGCCAGACCGTATTTTAAATATGCTAGAGACCAGAGTGGATGCAGACCGTATGGAGAATGACATTTATCAGGCACTCGATGTTGGAATTTTAATCCGGAAGAAAAGGCGGGAGGATGGCAGCTGTTACCGTTATATTGACCAGGTATGCTTTTTTACCAGGACAAAATGCAATAACGAGATTGTGATGCTTGTTTCAGATGGTACGCTTGTTACAAAAAAGCTTCCGGAGGAGCTTCTTTTGCGGTTTGAGAGAGCGGGGCTTCGGGACCCGTTTATCTGCCGGGAGCTGGAGGAGCTTTTGCTGGAACAGAAGGAGGGGAAGCAGGAAGAAGAGGGGAAGAAGGAGGAGACTAGGGATGAGGCATAGGGCGAGGACTGGACTAAAAAGCCGGAGAAACTTCAGGCAGTGGCGCAGGTTAAGGAGAGAAGCGGCCTGCTCCTGGAGCCTTGAGCGGAAAGCAGATAAGAGCGATGGGGTGGATGCAAGGGATGGATTTTTCCGGATGTATCTTCTGGTTCTTTCCGCAGGATGCAGTTATCTGTTGCAGCTTCTGCTCCAGCTGAACCGGTATGCTGCAGTGGCAGCATTTTTCTTTCTGATTGCGTATGCAATCGCTGCTTCTGGATTACAACAGGCACAAAAAAGGCAGGAGCAGCGGCTGTCCGAGGCTTCTATCTATATGGATACCATTTTGTATGCCTTTTTAAAGGAGGGCAAAATCGATGCGGCACTTTCGGATGTGCAGCTTGCGCTTTCCGATGGAGAGATGAAGGAAAAGGTAAAAGAGGCACTGCTTCATATGCGTCAGACCTTTGATGATTCACAAATTCTCCGTGATGGATTAAGGATTATAGAGGATGCCTATCCCACGCGGAGACTTGTTTCGATACATATGTTTATGCTGCATGTGGAGGATTATGGCGGAGAATACCAAAAGCCTGCCAGACTGCTTTTAAAGGATAAGGAGCTGTGGGAGAAGCGAATCCGTTTTTCTATTGCAGAACGCAGAAAAATGTTCCGGGAGGTTGTTCTTTCCGTGATCACATCTCTTGTGATCTGTGGAATCGTGCAGTACATTCCGGTTATGAATATGGAAACAGGAAAAAATCCGGTTGTACAGCTTGGAAGCCTGTTTGTTCTTGGACTGGATCTTGTGATCCTGCTTCGGGCACAGCGGTATCTTGCAGCAGACTGGCTGAAATATGATGAGAATTGCGAGGAAGAAGAAAACGAGCAGAGAATGCTCCGTTTTCGCAGCTATGATGAAAGCAGGGCAAGGATTCCTTCCATGATTTTTGGCAGCCTTGCTTTGCTTGGTTGTTTGGTATTTATCTGGCATGGGAAAAAGCTTGCTGCCGCTGCAGCGGTTTTAGCCGCAATGGTATTGTTCGGGCAGCACCGGATCGGTCAGGCACTTCTTACAAGACAGTTAAAGGAGGAAATAAAAAGGGCATTTCCAAACTGGCTTTTAGATCTGGTGCTTCTATTGCAGAGTGAAAATGTGCAGATGGCCTTACAGAAGTCTCTTTATACGGTTTCCGGGGTTTTACGTTTCGAGCTTCAGGAGCTTTTAGAGAGACTTCGCGTAAGCCCGGAGGATGCGGCCCCGTATCATCGTTTTTTACAGGAATTTGAGATTCCGGAGATCCAGTCAGCGATGAGTATGCTCTATGCAATATCGGCGGGTCATGGTGGAGACGCGGAAAGGCAGATTGAGGAGCTTGTGAACCGGAGCCAGGAGATGTTAAGCGAAGCAGAGAAACAGAAAAATGCAGACCGCAATGCCGGACTTTATCTGTTATTTTTAGCTCCGGTGATTACGGCTTCCATAAAAATGTTAATTGACCTGTCGGTATTTATGCTTGCCTTTTTATTGATGCAGACAGGATAGGAGGAAGAATGAGCCAGATTATAAAAGCGTATATGGGAGTATTTGTCGTGTTACTGCTTGCAGCAGTGTCCGGTGGAATTCTATCCGGATATCTCAATGTATTAGCAGCACAGGATATGCATGCTGTGATGATATCAGAGCTTGAGGACAGTCATTTTTATTATGAAGTGCTTCGTGACTGCTTCCGGCAGGCAGAGGAAAAAGGGTATGAGCTTACGGTTACGCTTTATTCAGAGGATGGGACGGTAGAGCGTGTCAAAACGGCAGGAGAGATTCCAGCGGACTGCAATCGTACCGAGCGGGCAGAGGTTGCGCTGCAATTTACCTATGAGCATGCATTCCTGCAGATCCGGACACCGCATGTGCTGACTGGATATGCAGGGTAGACACCGGGAAATCAAAATAGGCAATTGCTTAAAAAGTGGAAAAGAGGGAAGGAGAGGTCTGGATGAAGGAGCTGTTCGAGGAGTATGGAACCGGAGTGATTCTGGCATTAACCGGAGTGGGATTGATTGAGGTATTGCAGAAATTTTTAGAAGTTGTATCGGGAGGGATCAGATGAAGACCTTATTTGAAGAGTATGGAGGTATGCTTCTTGCAGCCACAGGCATGCTTGTGATGGTTGGAATTTATGGACTACTTTTTATCTCGCCGGATGGACTGCTTGCCGTATTGATTGCAGGAATTGGGAGTGGAGGACTGTTAAGATGAAGGAAATACTGGGACAATATGGAAATACACTGCTTGCAGTCATGGCAGCGCTTGCATTACTTGGACTTTTGTCCGGACTTCCATATGGCGGGAAAACAGGCATTTGTGGGATGGCGGGACAACTGCTTACAGAAGGCGGCAGGCATCAGCTTACAGGGTATGAGAACATGGCATATACAGAATATAAGAGCGCCAGGAAGCCGGAGCTTCATTTTCTGGAAGAAAATCTGGCTGTGGCAGGAAAAAGAATCCGGATTACGGAATTTTGTCAGGCAGTGGACGAAACAGGGACAGAGGTTCCTGTTAAGATCCTTTCCATAAGAGATCCTGGAGGCGCAGAATGTGAAGATGCGGTATTGGAGGAAGGGGATGAGCTTTGCTTTCCAGCGGCTGGAATTTATGAGCTTTGGGTAAAGGCAGAGGATGACAGTGGCAGAAGCAGGTCTGGCATTCTGAACATACCGGTACAGTCGGCAGTGGAAGGAGAGGATGGATGAAAAATATTATGCTTGGTGCAATTGGTGGAATTGTGATCATCTATATGGTACTTATCCAGCTGTCTGTCTACGCAGGAAATATAAGAGCAAATGAGCTGGAAAATTGTGTTTCAGATGCCTGTATGCAGACACTCAGAAAGCATTACGGTGGCAGTGATTGGGAAGCCGGGGCAGATGTGGAGTCGCGGATACGTGAGCGGATCAGCTCAGATTCGGAAATTACAGTAAGTATTACAGGCTGTGACATGGAAAAAGGACTGTTGTCGGTGGTGGTATCGGAAACCTTTTCTTATCCCAATGGTACCCAAAGGACATTTACAGCAGAAAAGACTGCAATTATGGAAAAGAAGGCAGATGAAGCCGGCTATATCACGGTCCTATACCGGGATAATGGCATGGATTATAAGGAGTATGAGCTTTTACCAGGAGAAGTTCTTCCACTGCCGAAGCTTCCAGATCACGCAAAAGGCTGGAAAGTCGGGGGCGAGTCATCCCTGTTAGAGCCGGGAAGACAAAGTGGTGGGACAGACCTTATCATTGAGGCCGTTTATTGAGAGGCTGTCTATTAGGCAATTGCGAAACTCATAGTTAAGCAGGATTTCATTGTGAAAAGTGACAAAAAGATTAAGAAGACACTGGGGAG
>CAKRLN010000065.1 GCA_934359535.1 uncultured Lachnospiraceae bacterium | reverse complement strand
AGACCCCTTCTTCTGCAAATACATCTGTCCTCAGGGTGTTTTGGAGGGTGCTATACCGCTGTCAATTGGAAATGCCGCTATCCGTTCGGCTCTTGGCAAGCTTTTTTCTTTTAAATGTATGATATTAATTGCAGTGATTGTGCTAAGTATTTTATTTTACAGGCCTTTCTGTAAATGGATCTGTCCGCTTGGAGCAATCTACTCGTTATTTAATAGGGTCAGCCTTCTTAGGATCACCGTTGACCGCAGCAAATGTGTCGGATGCGGTCAATGCGCAAAGGCATGTAAGATGGATGTGGATGTGTGCCAGACACCCAATCACCCTGAGTGCATACGCTGCGGAGCCTGCATAAAGACCTGTCCGAAGGATGCCGTCAGCTACCAGTTTATGGGAAAATCTTGTCAGAAAAAAGACAACGGCTAATAATTTAACTTTTAACATTTTACTATTATTTTTAAAGGAGAACTTACTCATGAAAAACAAATTGTCATTTATTGCTATTTTTACACTCTGCATCGCATTATCACTTACCGCATGTGGCGGGAAGCAGGCTTCCCAAACAGATTCTAAGAACACACAAACCGAAGCCGGCACAGAAGCCTCCAGCAGATCAGACTCTAGTCTTGATGATTTATATCAGCAGGAAAATCAGCTTTTTGCAGATCATGCGGATGTGTGGAACAAGGTTTTTGGCATGATGAATAAAAGTGATGCCGATCCAAACGGAAATTATGCTGATTATCTTGCCGGAATCGTAGAATCAAACAAGGCTTCCTTTACAGACGATGAGCAAAAAACGCTCAATGAAGATATTGAAACCATACGAAAAATCGAGGAACAGATTGCAGCGCTTGAAAATGCCAATCCATCATCCGACAGCAGCCAGGAGAACAGCTTAGAAGCATCATCTGTATTCAATGATTTTTCCGGTGCGGATTTTGATGGCAATAAGGTAGACAACAGCCTGTTTTCAGGCAATGCCGTAACCGTTGTCAATTTCTGGTTTACCGGCTGCAAGCCATGTGTCGCTGAGTTATCCAAGCTTAACGAATTAAATGATGCTATCAAATCAATGGGTGGCGAAGTCGTTGGCATCAACACTGAGACCTTCGATGGAAATAAGACAGCTATCAAAGAGGCAGCCTCTGTTCTTGAAAGCCAGGGTGTCAAATACCGTAATCTGTCCATAGACTCCTCTTGTGCAGCCGGGAAATACGCCTCAGAGATCATGGCATTTCCAACAACTATACTCGTTGACAGAAATGGAAATATTGTAGGCGAACCAATGCTTGGCGGAATTGATAACAAAGACAACTATGATGCCCTTTTAAAGCAGATCCAGTCCGTAATTGACGCTGACAGCACAAATAAATAAACCTCCTGTTTATTTGATGCTTTTTCAATTCTTGATTTGTATAACCTGAAATGGTATCATAAAGCTATTGAAAAAGTAGATGGGAGAACAACTATGGATAAAAAAGAGATAGCTTTAAAGTGCCACAGAGAATGGAATGGAAAACTGGAAACCATTGCAAAATCCAAGGTAAACAGCCGTGAAGATCTTGCAATCGCTTATACACCAGGCGTTGCAGAGCCATGCAAGGTCATTGCAGAGGATAAATCTGCTGCCTACACCTACACCTGGAAGGCCAACACAGTAGCGGTTGTTTCCGATGGAAGTGCGGTTCTTGGTCTTGGAAATATCGGTCCTTATGCAGCAATGCCGGTTATGGAGGGAAAATGTGTTCTCTTCAAGGAATTCGGGAATATCAATGCTGTTCCGATCTGTCTGGACACCCAGGATACGGAGGAGATCATTGCCGCTGTCAAAAACATCGCCCCTGGCTTCGGCGGTATCAATTTAGAAGATATTTCTGCTCCAAGATGCTTTGAGATTGAGGAACGCTTAAAGGAAATCCTTGACATTCCGGTATTCCACGATGACCAGCACGGTACTGCGATCGTTGTTCTCGCCGGCATTATCAACGGCCTGCGTGTCACTGGCAAGAAGAAGGAGAACTGCAAGGTGGTTGTAAACGGTGCTGGCTCTGCCGGAGTTGCAATTACAAAGCTGCTTTTAACCTATGGCTTTTTGGATGTTACAATGTGCGACCGCGAAGGAATCATCGGAAAGGATTATCCGGGACTGAACTGGATGCAGCAGAAAATGACCGAGGTTACCAACCTTTCCAATGCAAAGGGAACACTTGCAGATGCCTTAAAGGGTGCAGATATCTTTGTTGGTGTCTCTGCTCCAAATATCGTAACCCCTGAGATGGTTGCTTCGATGAATAAAGATTCTATTTTATTTGCAATGGCAAACCCGGTTCCTGAAATCATGCCGGATGCTGCAAAGGCTGCCGGTGCGAGGGTTGTCGGAACCGGACGCAGTGACTTCCCGAATCAGGTCAACAATGTAATCGCTTTTCCTGGAATCTTCAAGGGAGCACTCGAAGGACATGCCACCCAGATCACAGAGGAAATGAAGCTTGCTGCTGCGGAAGCACTTGCGCATCTCGTGTCTGATGAAGAATTAAAGGATGATTTTATTATGCCGGAGGCCTTTGATCCACGCGTTGCAGAGGTCGTAAGCGAGGCTGTAAAATCCCACATCCGTTAGTCATATGCGTATTCAAACACACGATACCGCTTCTCATCTCTGGGGTGATAAGCGGTATTATTCCTTGAATTATTATTTGAAGCAGACCTTTGGAGAAAAGGTATACCGGCTTTCCTTAGACGGCGGAATGACCTGTCCGAACCGCGATGGTGTACTCTCTACAAAGGGCTGCTCCTTTTGCAGTGCCGGAGGCTCCGGAGATTTCGCTTCTTCCAGGACACTCTCGGTTACGGATCAGCTGGAGGATGCCAGAAAACGCATCGAAAAAAAGACCGGATGTACAAAATTTATTGCCTATTTTCAGGCTTATACCAACACCTATGCTCCGGTTTCCAGACTTCGCGCGCTCTATACTGAGGCGCTCTCCCATCCACAGGTCTGTGCGCTTTCCATCGGTACAAGAAGCGACTGTCTCCCGGATGAGGTGCTTGAGCTTTTGGCAGAGCTCAATAAGAAAAAGCCTGTCTGGATCGAGCTTGGACTTCAGACGATCCACAATGAGACCTTAAAGCGGTTAAATACCCATACAACGGTGGAACAATTTGATGATGCCGTAAAACGGCTCACCGCAAGAAACATTCCGGTGACCGCCCACCTGATCTTGGGACTTCCGGGCGAGACAAAGGAAATGATGCTTGCATCCATCGACCATCTGGCGCATTCTAAGATCTCTGGCATAAAGCTCCAGCTTCTGCATATCTTAAAAGGAACCGGGCTTGCAGCCTTGTATGAAGCAGCACCGTTTCCTCTTTTTACACTTGAGGAATACTGCGACTTTATCGTTGACTGCATCGAACGGCTTCCAGAGGATATCGTCATCCACCGCATCACCGGGGATGGTCCGAGGGCGCTGCTTCTTGCACCACTCTGGAGCACCGATAAGAAACGGGTCTTAAATACGATCCAGAAACGCTTTCTTGTGCGGAATACCTGGCAGGGAAAATACGCATTTTCCAAGGAAAAGACGCCATAAGCCATAAAAGGAGGTTTTTTTCATGGCAGAACCATTTACCATCTACAAACTGACAATTTTAAACATGCTCGACAAAGCAGGATTTCCACTGACGAATACACAGATCTCCAATTTCTTTTTAGAGCTTGAATATACCGATTATTTCCGTGTCCAGCAGGTGATCGGCGATCTTGTGGATACTGATTTAATTCACGCTGAATCGACGCATTCCAATACCCAGTACACGATCACCGCAGCCGGACGCGAGACACTTGGCTTTTTTAAAGACAAGCTGACGGATGCCATCGAAGCTGATATTTATAAGTATTTCGAAAAAAATAAAATGGTACTCCGGCGGGAAAATGCTGTCCTTGCCGATTATTACCGCACTCCGAACCACGATTACGCGGTACGCTGCCAGGTCAAATCCGAGGGCAATACCATTGTAGACCTGACGCTTTCCGTAAAGACCAAGGATCAGGCCGAGGCTATCTGCAACAACTGGAAGAAAGAAAATGAGGAGGTTTATGCCTATCTCATGGATAACCTCCTCAAATAATATTTTTCGAACGGATGCTTTTTATTTCTTTTGAATGCTGTAACCGAATTTGCCAAGCTTTTCCCCAAGCAGGAAATACTCTCCATGCGAATACATGACAAGCCCGGTTTCATTGATATGGAACCGGCCGCTTTCGTCCATGTGGGTATCATCGACGGTTACCCCGCACACTTCGGCAAGAAACATCGTATGGCTGCCAAGCTCCTTCTTTTCTACCACACGGCAGGCAATATTGACCGGGCTTTCTGCAATGCCCGGAACCGATACCGTATCCAGCTTCAGTGGTGTCAGCTCCATTTCTTTAAATTTATCAACATCTCTTCCGCTTGTCACCCCACAGTAATCACAGGCGCGGACAAGCTTCTTTGTTGTAAGGTTTACAACAAATTCTCCGGTTTCCTCAATCATATGATACGAATACCGCTCCGGTCGCACCGAGATCGATAGCATCGGTGGATTGGTGCAGATCGTTCCAGCCCATGCGACCGTAATAATATTTGCCTTTCCGGCTTTATCTGCGACACTGACCATCACTGCCGGAACTGGATTCAACATGTTTCCCGGCTTCCAGTTTTGTTTTCCCATAAGTTCTCCTTTGTGCTTATTCTTTAATTAGATAATTTCGAAACTCTCTTTTACTCACATTTTATTGTTCAACTATGAGCTTCGCAATTATCTATATTCTTTGAGTAAATGTAATTTGCGAAGCTCTGCTTCCAGAATCCTCTTATGTGGATCAGAAAGCTCCGTAAGCGGCAGACGCAAGTTCCCTGCCCCATAACCCATAAGATGTGCTGCCCATTTGACTGGGATCGGATTCACCTCTGAAAACAGCGCGTGGATCAGCCCCAGATAGCGGAGCTGAAGCTCTGTCGCGCGCTTCGTATTGCCACTTAAATACTCCATTACCATATCATGGGTATCCTCCGGGGCAACATTCGACAGTACCGAAATCACCCCAATTCCTCCAAGCGCAAGGATCGGAACGATCTGGTCATCATTTCCGGAATAAAGATCAAGCCTTCCCCTTGTAAGTGCAGAAAGCTCGGCAATCTGTGAAATATCTCCGCTTGCTTCCTTGATTCCTGCAATATTTTTAGAAGCCTCTGCAATCCTTGCAGCTGTTTCCGGCAGAATATTGCAGCCCGTCCGTCCCGGAACATTATACATGATAACCGGAAGTGTAACGCTGTCTGCAACAGCCTTGTAGTGGGCCAAAAGCCCCTCCTGCGTGGCCTTATTATAATATGGTGTAACAACAAGCACTCCGTCTGCACCAAGCTTTTCAGCCTGCATGGTCAGATCCACTGCCGTCTGCGTGCAGTTCGCTCCCGTCCCGACAATGACTGGTATGCGGTGTGCTGTCTTTGCAATGACAAAACGGATCACCTCCGTGTGCTCCTCTGCTGTCATCGTTGCCGGCTCTCCGGTTGTTCCACAGACGATAATTGCATCTGTTTTCCCTTTGATCTGCCGTTCTACCATGCATTCGAGCTTTTCATAGTCAATGCTTTTATCTTCCTGAAATGGAGTGATCAGTGCCACTCCTGCACCCTGAAATACTGGCATGAATACTCTCCCTCATCTTTTTTACAGCTTCAGATCCGGATTCTCTTTGATAATATCCGCAATCAGCTCTCTCTCATCCATGTGATGCTTTACACCCTTGATCTCCTGATAGTCCTCATGTCCTTTTCCCGCAAGCACGATAATGTCTCCGTCCAGTGCATTTTTCATACAATATGCAATAGCTTCCTTGCGGTCCGGGATCGTCACGTATTCTCCATCTGCTTTGTGTACACCAGTTAAAATATCATTGATGATGTCCATCGGTTCTTCATTTCTCGGGTTATCCGAGGTAACTACCGTAAGATCGGCAAGTCTCGAAGAGACCTCTCCCATCTCATAGCGTCTCGACTTTGCACGGTTTCCGCCGCAGCCAAACAGACAGACCAGTCTTCCTGGCTCATATTCCTTTAGTGTTGTAAGCAGACTCTCCAATGCCATCGCATTGTGTGCATAATCAATCATAAGCGTATAACGCTTTGTAACCGGCACAATCTCGATTCTTCCTTTTACATGGACATGGAGCAATGCCTCTTTGATCTTCTCCGCTGGAACCCCAAAATGGTTACAGATTGCAATTGCAGTCAGGGAATTGTATACGCTGAAGCTTCCCGGTACATTTACTTCCACATCAAAATCCATCATTCCGCTCACATGGTAGGCGACGCCGAGTGCCCCATGCTCCTTTTTCAAATGGATATTTTCTGCCCGAAGATCATTCTGTGGCTGGCATCCATAGGTCTGTACCTCACAGGTATGACCTTCTAAAATGCCTGCCAGATGCTCACTGTCTCCGTTAAAAATACCAAGTCTGCACTGTCTGAATAACAGGCTCTTACAGTGCATATAATCTGCAAAATCCTTATGCTCATTCTCTCCGATGTGATCCGGTTCAAGGTTTGTAAATACTCCGACATCAAATGTAAAGCCAGATACACGATGTAACATCAGTGCCTGGGAAGACACCTCCATGACAACCGCATCCAGTCCCGCCTTTACCATCCGGTTAAAATATTCCTGCACCACATAGGATTCCGGTGTTGTGTTTGCAGATGGAATATGCGTATCTCCGATAATTGTCTCAATCGTTCCGATCAGTCCTGTCCGGATTCCGGCAGACTCAAGAATGGATTTTACCATATATGTTGTTGTTGTTTTTCCTTTTGTTCCGGTAATTCCGATTGTTTTGATTTTTTCAGAAGGATAATCAAAATATGCTGCTGACATACAGGCAAGTGCAAGTCTGCTGTCCTTTACCTTTATGACGGTAACCCCTTCTGCCACCGGAACATCCTTTTCTACGATTACGGCTGACGCTCCTTTTTTTACAACGTCCGGGATAAAGTCATGAGCATCCCTTACCGTTCCGGAAATGCAGACAAAGACCGATCCTTTCTCAACCTTTCTGGAATCATATACCAGTGTTGTGATTTCTGTATCAAGACTTCCAGCAATCAGCTCGTAGTCCATTTTTTCCAATAATTTTGCAATACGCATTCTTTCTTCCTCTTCTCTATTCTATTCCGCATTCCAGTGTGCCGTTCCGGATTCCGTCCCATACATTCCAATTTCTTTCTGCATTCCAGATCCCATTTTGTATCACAGAATGTCCCCGGCTGGTACTTATTATGCGTCCAGGTCAATCTCGCCTTCAAACACTTCCGTTGCAGGGCCTGTCATAAAAATATGGTTTGTCGTTCTGTCATAGCGGATCACAAGGTCTCCGCCTCTTAAATGCACCAAAACCTCATCCTCGGTATAACCGTTTAAGATACATGCCATAACAGTTGCACATGTTCCGGTTCCACATGCTAAGGTTTCCGCAGATCCACGCTCCCATACACGCATGGAAACCTCTTTTCTTGAAATCAGCTCGCAAAATTCTATGTTGGTACGCTTTGGAAAACGCGCATGGTCTTCGAATAACGGCCCTGTTTTTTCGATTTCAAAATTGGCAAGATTCTTTACAAATACAACCGCATGTGGATTTCCCATGGATACGCAGGTCATATGCCATTCCACACCGCCAACCGTAATCGGTTCATCCACGACCGGATTCTTCCCGGAAATAACCGGAATCTTTTCTGGCTCAAGAATCGGCTCTCCCATATCAACGCAAACCGTCTGGACCTTTTCTCCAGACACGGTAAGCTCAAGCGTCTTTACACCTGCCCCCGTCTCCACAGTGATCTTTGTCTGGTCGATCAGCTTATGATCGTATACATACTTTGCAACACAGCGGATTCCGTTTCCACACATTTCAGCTTCCGACCCATCTGCGTTATAGATACGCATCCGAAAATCCGCACACTCCGACGGCCCGATCGTAATCAGTCCATCCGATCCGATCCCGAAATGGCGGTCACTTACAAGCTGTGATACCTTGGCCGGATCTAGTACCTCCTCCTCAAACAGATTTACATATACATAATCATTTCCGCATCCATGCATTTTAGTAAATTTCATTGTCTTATCCTGTCCTTTCTGAATTATTACCTTTATTCGTAACGATTCAGCCCCACCCATACATTCGCAAAACCGCTCGATAAATCGCGCTTTCTCGCTGCTATGCAGCTAATTTTGCTCATATATGGGGCGGTGACTCTATTCGAGCCACCTTGCGAATAAGAGAATCAGCTTCTTACATGCAAGCATGACAAAGCTTCTTCCCTTATTCTATGTGGTTCTGAATTATTACCTTTATTTTTATATTATACCCGGCACTTTTTCGTTCAAAATATAGGCTAAGTGCTAAATATATTGCACATTGTGTTATTTTTGATATAATGAGCGTAGCGAAAGGAGCTTTTATGAACCATTATGAAAAAACCGGTTATCTGACCGATAATTTTAAAATCTTCCATCTGGTTGATTCCGGTATGCCCGAAATCGATTTTCATTTTCATGATTTCCACAAAATCCTGATCTGTCTTAGTGGATATATCTCCTATTGTATCGAGGGGCGCACCTATGACTTAAAGCCAAATGACATCGTATTCGTGAATGCCGGCGAGGTACACCGTCCTGTCATACACGATGAGACCCCCTATGAACGGATCATCTTTTACATCTCAAAGGATTATCTTGCGGCTTATCAGGAAACCGATAACGATCTTTCCCTCTGCTTTAAGCGTGCACATGAAAACCAGTCGCATGTACTTCGCGTACACGCTTTTTCCCAGAGCCGGCTTGGCATGGTAACAAGGGAGCTTGAACATTCATTCAATGAAACGGAATATGCCGATAAGCTGTACCACAATATCCTGTTTTTAGAATTTATGATCCATTTAAACCGCGCAGCTTTGCACAATGGCATCGAATATATTCCTACAACGGCCTCCAACCAAAAGATTCTCTCCATCATCGACTACCTAAACAACCATCTGACAGAGGATCTGAATATCGATCTGCTTGCATCCCGCTTTTTCCTAAGCCGCTATTATCTTATGCATACCTTTAAGGAGGAAACCGGATATACGATTGGCAACTATCTTACAACCAAACGGCTTCTTCTTGCGAAGGATCTGATTGCCGGTGGAATGCCGATCACAGAGGCCTGCTACGAAAGTGGCTTCCGCAATTACTCTACCTTCTCAAGAGCCTATAAAAAAAACTTTGGAAGCACACCAAGAGATCAGGCATAGCTTGCATTAAAAAAAGACACAATCCTCTCTGAAAGGGCTGTGTCTTTTTTTATCATGATTCTAAGAAAGTCTGAATCGCTGCACTCTGATTAACGCTCTGCGAATGCTGTCATCATGTTTGGAATTACCTGTTTCTTACGGGATACAACTCCTGGAAGCTCTGCACCATCGTCTGTTGCATCACAATGGAATGCTGCTGCTGCGATCTCCTTTGCGTTCTCTCCGCCATAAATAAGGTAGGTTGATTCCTTTAAGATATCGGTGAGCATAACAAAGATCATATTGATCTTCTTCTTCTCAATGCTCTCATCTAAGATCGCCTGAAGGCGGACCTTTACCTTATCGAGATCTGCACGGCTCATTGCACTTACCTGTGCAACACCAAATGCAATATCACCGGAGTTGAAGATCTTGAAATCCTGGTTTAAAATTTCTTCATCGGATTTATTGCTGAAATCACTTCCAGCCTCGAACATCTTCAGTGCAAGTTCTTCTGCATCTACCCCTGCAAGCTTCGCAAGTGCCTCTGCCGCTGCCTTATCCACCTCAGTACAGGTTGGGGAACGGAACATCAGTGTATCGGAAAGGATTGCAGATAACATAAGACCTGCCATCTTCTCATCGATTGCAACTCCATTTTCTGTATACATCTGGTATACAATCGTTCCAGTACATCCAACCGGCTGGTTACGGAAGAATACCGGGCCAACTGTCTCAAGGCTTCCGATTCTATGATGATCAATGATCTCAAGAATATCTGCCTCTTCAATATGGTCAAGTGCCTGGGATTTCTCGTTGTGGTCAACAAGAATCAGCTGTTTCTTCTGTGCATTCATAAGATTCCGTCTGGAGATCATTCCAATATAGTTCTGATTCTCATCAACGATTGGGAAATCGCGATGACGGATTTTAGACATCGTTTCCTCAACCTCATCCACGAAATCGTCCTGCTCAAAGGATACAATATCCTCTTTCTTTGTCATAAAGAATTTGATCGGCATACTCTGGTTAATCAGTCTTGCCGCTGTGAATGAGTCAAATGGTGTACTGATTACAACAACCTGCTTGTCCTCTGCTGCCTTTACAACAGCATCACTTACCTCAAAGCCGTTTGTTACAATCAGGCAGCTGCATCCGGATTCAATTGATAAAAGCTGTGGTTCTTCTCTGTCACCGATAATGACAAGATCATCTCTCTCTACGCTCTTTCCAACAACCTCCGGAGTTCCTGCACCGACAACGACTTTTCCATTTAAGAAATAACCGTGCTCATTTCCAGTTATGATCTTTCCCTCTAATGTCTCCACAATATTCTTATACTGTGTTCTCGCTCTTGAGAGGATTGCATTGTCATAAACATCCATATAGGATTTTGCAATGTCTCCAGGAATAATCAGACCTTCTAATTTATTTCTCTGATCTATGATCGGAAGTGTGACAACGTCCTTTTCCTTCATCATCTCCCATGCCTTTTTCATGGAAATGTGATGGTTCACACCCTCAGATCTGCGAACCGGAATGTCCTTGATCTGCGTTCCTGCATCACTGACCTCCTGTGG
>CAKRLN010000064.1 GCA_934359535.1 uncultured Lachnospiraceae bacterium | reverse complement strand
GAATTATAGAGTGTATGGAAGGAGAAAAGAGCAATGAAGTTGAAAACAGATAAAAGCATGCAGGAAAAAATAGAGCTGTTTTATAAGGAGGAGACAACCTGGTTTCCGGATCATGTCGGGCTTACCTTCTGCGGACTTATGATACTTGGAATTACGCTTATCTGGTGGGGGCTGGCGGGACCGGCTGCGGCTGGAGAGTCTGGGGAATGGAATGTGGCAGTGAGCATGGGGGCAATGGATGGACTTGGTTTTTCAATGCTCAGGCAGCGTTATCTGACTTACAAGGAAGGAAACGCTAATTGTATTTTAGAGCTTCTTCGTTATGCTCCGGTATCAAAGGAACAGCTTCTTATCTTTGTATGGAAAAAGCAGCTTTTTCATATGAGGTGGATGTTTTTTACTGCGCTTATGGTACAGCTTTTCTTTGGCATTGTTGTTTTCCGGGAGCTTTCGATCTGGAATTTTTTCATGCCGCTGCTTGGCTGTGTTATTCTTCCGGTTTTCTGGGAGGGGCTGGCTGCGATTGATTTTTATCGGAAATCTTGACATTTTCTTCCCGGATGTGTAAAGTAGAATATTGTCAGTTCGAGACCTTCCTGACAAAAAACAAAACTAAAGGAGAAAAATGAATATGAGAAACAAAAAGGTATTATTTGTTGTCCAGGCTGCGATGATCGCAGCGCTTTATGTGGTACTTACGTACATCACGAATCTGTTCGGGCTTGCATCCGGAACGATCCAGGTACGGTTTTCGGAGGCGTTATGCATTCTGCCGTTTTTTACCCCGGCAGCAATTCCGGGACTGTGGATCGGATGTCTGCTTGCAAACACCTTAACCGGAGCCATGATCTATGATATTGTATTTGGAAGCCTTGCGACACTGCTTGGAGCACTTGGAACGTATGTATTAAGAAAGCATAAGGTGTTATGCACGCTGCCGCCGGTTATTGCCAATATGATAATCGTGCCGTTTGTACTACGCTATGGTTATGGATTTAAGACGATCTTTCACGGAACAGACTGGTCGATTCCATTTAATGCGCTGACGGTCGGGATCGGTGAGGTGATTTCGGTATGTATCCTTGGAAGCCTGCTTCTTCGCGTTCTGAATAAATACCGCAATGTAATATTCCAATAAAAGCATTGTAGAAAACGATATTTCTTGTTAATATATAGGGTAAATGATCAAATATGAGGAGGCCAATAATGAAAAAACTGATCGATCAAATCACAGATGAAGTAACAAAAGCCTTTACATCTGCTGGATATGATGCAAAATATGGAAAAGTTACGCTGTCAAACAGACCGGATCTGTGTGAGTTCCAGTGTAACGGAGCAATGGCTGCCGCAAAGGAATATAAGTGTGCACCATTTATGATCTCCGATAAAATTGCAGAGGCTCTTTCAGACAACGAAATGTTTGAATCCGCAGAGTCGGTAAAGCCTGGATTTTTAAATTTAAAGATTTCCGGGGCTTATCTTGCGGAGTACTTAAATTCCATGCAGAAGGATGAAGGAAGATATGGATGTGAGAAGGCCAAGGAGCCGAAGACGATCATGATCGACTACGGCGGACCAAATGTTGCCAAGCCGCTTCATGTTGGACATCTGCGTTCAGCGGTCATCGGTGAGAGTGTAAAGCGGATCGGTAAATTCATGGGTCATAACGTGATTGGGGATGTGCATCTGGGTGACTGGGGTCTTCAGATGGGACTGATTATCACGGAGCTCAAATTAAGAAGACCAAAGCTTCCGTATTTTGATGAAGCCTTTGAAGGGGAATATCCAAAGGAAGCACCGTTTAGTATATCAGAGCTTGAGGAGATTTATCCGACGGCAAGCGGCAAATCCAAAGAAGATCCGGCCTACAAGGAAGCTGCTATGCAGGCAACGTATGAATTACAGCATGGAAGAAGGGGCTATCAGGCGTTGCTTCGTCATATCCTTGAGGTATCGGTGACCGACTTAAAGAAGAACTATGAGAATCTGAATGTATCGTTTGAGCTTTGGAAGGGCGAATCCGATGCACAGCCGTACATTCCGGATATGGTTCAGAAAATGAAGGATGACGGCTTTGCCTATGTCAGCGATGGAGCACTCGTTGTCGATGTTAAGGAAGAAGCCGATACGAAGGAAATTCCGCCTTGCATGATTTTAAAGTCAGATGGAGCATCCCTTTACAATACAACGGATCTTGCAACGATGGTATGGAGAATGAAGGATTATAATCCGGATGCGCTTATTTACGTTGTGGACAAGCGCCAGGAGCTTTATTTTACCCAGGTGTTCCGCTGCGCAAGAAAGACAGGTATCGTAAAGCCGGAAACAGAGCTTAAATTCTTAGGCTTTGGTACGATGAATGGCAAGGATGGCAAGCCGTTTAAGACCCGCGAAGGTGGTGTTATGCGTCTGGAATATCTGGTGCGCTCGATCAATGAAGAAATGTTAAAAAAGATCACGGAGAACCAGAAGAATAAAGACGATCTTGACATGAATGAGGAAGAAGCGGTGAAAACGGCAAAGACAGTTGCCCTTGCAGCAATCAAATATGGAGATCTTTCCAATCAGGCAAGCAAGGATTATATCTTTGACATTGACCGGTTTACTTCTTTCGAGGGAAATACCGGACCATACATCTTATATACGATTGTGCGTATTAAGTCTATTCTGTCTAAGTATGAGGCAATGGGAAAAGACTTATCCGCATGCAGCAGCGTAATGAAAGAAGCAGATTCCGAGGGCGAGAAGAGTCTGATGCTGACATTATCCCGTTTCAATGCAGTGATGGAGAATGCTTTTGAGGAAACCGCACCACACAAGCTCTGTGCATATATTTACGAGCTCGCAAATGCGTTTAATGGTTTCTATCATGGAACAAAGATTTTATCCGAGGAGGATGAGGGTGTTCAGCAGTCATATATTGCAGTCTTAATTCTTACAAAGAATATTTTAGAAACCTGTATTGATGTGCTCGGATTTTCTGCACCGGATCGCATGTAAAGAAGCTGCTAAGGAGCAAAAAGCAGTCATAAATTCATAGACAAGTCATATAAATAAGTCATAGGCAGTAGAGAAGACTGTCTGTGACTTTTTTTGTTGAGGTGAGAGCATGGATTTTTTGCATATTTTTCCGGTCAGGATCAGACCGTCAATCCCGGATAACCGGTGGGAGGGCTTAGAGGAGATCCGGATACGTGCCGGACTTCCGGTGGAGTTTCTTTATGCGGACAGAAAGAGCTTACATTTTGGAACCGTGAGGAAAGAAGAAATTACGGAGATGCTAAACTATCTGTCCGGATATTCTCTTTACGCGCTTGAGGAGAATTTTAAGCAGGGCTATTTTACAATGAAAGGGGGACACCGGATCGGAATTGCAGGAAGGACGGTGCGGGAGAGAGGAAAAGAAAAGGATGCCGATACCGTTGGAGGAATCTACGATATAAGCGGTTTAAATATCCGTGTGGCGCATGAGAGAAAGGGCTGTGCAAGGATGCTGACTGAGGCGATCCGGAAAGCGGATACGATACATAACACGTTTATTGTGGCACCGCCTGGGGCTGGAAAAACGACGTATTTAAGGGATTGCATCCGGCTGCTTTCCACTGGAGATGGAACGCATTCCGGAATCAAGGTATCGGTTGTGGACGAACGCTCGGAGATCGCGGCATGTTTTGAAGGAGTTCCGCAGAATGACCTGGGACCGAGAACGGATGTTCTTGATAACTGCCCGAAGGAGCGGGGAATGCTCATGATGCTCCGTTCGATGTCTCCACAGGTCATTGCAGTGGATGAGCTTGGAGAAGAAGGGGATTTTGAGGCGGTATATCAGGCGATCTCCTCCGGCAGCCGGATTCTTGGCACGGTTCATGCGGATCGGCTTTCAGAGCTTTCTAAAAAGCCGTATATGAATAAACTCATAGAGCAGAGGCTGATTGGAAGGTTTGCGCTGTTAAAGAGGGAAATCGATGGAACAAGAACGATGGAAGTCTATGATGAAGCGATGCACCGGATATGTTAAGGATGGCTGGGGTATGCCTTGTTTTTGCAGGAATCACCGGGGCACTATTTGCCTGGATGGAAGCAAACCGCATTAAGATCATGATGATGGAGAAGGTAGTTCTTTTTATCGCACATGCGGCATACCGGCTGGAAACGGAGAAGCTTTCTGCGGGGGCATTGTTTTTGGCATTGTCCAGCGAGGAAAAAAGCCTTTCCGGGGTGCTTCTTATGATGTGCCGGCAGATGGAAAGCCATACCTATCCGTCGGCAGAAAAGCTATGGTGCATCGTATGGGCTCCTTATATGGAAGCGTGGCATTTTTCAGATGAATTTGCGCAGCTTGTAAGGACGAGCGCGCGTGGTTTTTTCGGGGTACACCTGAAGGAAAATCTGGCACTGCTTCAGACGGTGCAGGCACACATGAATGTATTGATCGGAAAAGAAAAGCAGGAATTTGCGGAAAAAAGACAGGTGTTTACTCCGGTTTGTGTGCTTGGGGGAATCATGGCAGTCATCATATTATGGTAGATTTGGCAGAAAGGAATGTGCTATGGGTATCGCAATTATTTTTAAGATCGCGGCAGTGGGGATCATTGTCACTGTTTTAAGCCAGGTGCTCAAGCACAGTGGCAGGGAGGAACATGCGTTTTTACTGAGCCTGGCAGGGCTTGTAATTGTGCTGTTCTGGATCGTTCCCTATATCAGCGAGCTGTTTGACACGATGGAGACGCTGTTTTCGCTGTGAGAAAGGAGGAGACATGGCAAAAATCGGATTGATCGGCATTGCAGCAGTTTTTCTTAGTATGCTTTTCAAAAAGGAAAAACCGGAGTTTGCGGTTCTTACAGGGATCGCTGCATCGGTGATTATTTTTTCCTATGCGCTTGCCCGGTTTTCGGTTGTGATTGCTTTTCTTGAGGAGGTATGGAAAAAGCTTCCGGTTGAGCAGACTTTTTTCGTTCAGCTTTTAAAAATGCTTGGTATTACCTACGTAGCTGATTTTTCGGCGGGCATCTGCAAAGACAGTGGGCATGAGGCGCTTGGAGGGCAGATTGAGCTGTTCGCAAAGCTTTCGATCCTTGCACTCAGTATTCCAGGACTTTTCTATTTTTCGGATGTGCTTGAGCGCTTTTTATAAAAAGGGGGCGTTATGAAACGTTTTTTGGGAAAGGCAGTTGTTTTTGCGTGCATGTTCATTTTGCTTGGACAGATGCCGGATGAGACCTTACAGGCGGCTGATAGAAAAGATGGCAAAGCAGCAGAGAAAGTGGAGCAGGATGAGAAGTGGTATCTTACAGAAATCTTAAAGAAGCTTGATTTTTCAGAGGTTGATCAGGCATTAAAAAACGAGCTTCCTGACAGGTACCGGTTTTCCGATCTGGTGAAATCGTTAAGCCAGGATTATAAGCAGGATTCCAATCAAAAAAATGGCGCGGATGGACGAAAATGGCTTTCGGATATTGGCAGATATGTGCTTGATCTTTTCTTTTATGAGCTGTCGCAGGGAAAGCCAATGTTTCTTCAGATGCTTTTGCTTGCGGTGCTTTTTGCAGTGATGAACCGGATCTGCATTACGAAAAGCCGGTATGTTGCAAACATGAGCTTTCTTACGGTTTATGGGGCAATGATGGTGCTTCTCATGCAGTCCTTTCTTTTGATCCATGAGGTTGTTAAGGAGGGGATTGTACATGTTATGGGATTTTTGAAGGGGCTGATTCCTGCATATGCAGCGGTGCTTGTGTTCCTTGGAAACCATGCTTCTGCCGGCATGTTTTACGAGCTTACCTTTGGAATGGTGCTTCTTGTTGAGCTGGCGATGAAATATCTGCTTGTGCCGGCAGTCCAGGTGTTTGTGCTGCTTGAGTTTATTGACCATCTGTTCGAGAAGGAGCGGCTTTCCAAATTTGCAGAGCTGATTGAATCCGGGATCGGGCTTTTTATCCGCCTATCGTTTGCGGGGGTGATCGGGATTGGAACGGTGCAGTCGCTTCTTACAACGGCGAAGGACCGGATTTCAGGGAGTACTTTTTTAAAATCAGTATCCATGCTTCCGGGAATTGGTAATACGATTGGATCAGCGGGGGAGATTCTGCTTGGCTGTGGGATTTTAGTGAAAAACAGTGCAGGGGCAGCCGCAGTGATCCTGCTTTTTCTTATTTGCCTGCTTCCGCTTATGAAAATTTTCTGTTTTACCTTTTTATACCGCCTGATTGGTGCGCTTCTTCAGCCGGTTGCGGATGAACGGATTGTGGAATGTATTCAGGGGGTCGCACGGGCAGGAAGCCTGTATCTTCGGATTATGGGAACAACAATGCTTCTATTTATGATCGTAATTTCCATGGTCACCGCTGCAACCAACGTTAGTTATTAGTAGACAATTGCCTCTGTTATTTATTCGGAAAAGGGGGAGGACCAGGATGGAAGCAGTGCTTTCGTTTATGAAAAATTTTCTTGTACTGACACTGATTTTGTTTGTATTTTCCTATCTGGTTCCCAAAGAAAGCTACCAGAAATATGTTCAGTTTTTTATCGGAATCCTTATGGCGGTGATTCTTCTGGCACCGGCGGCGGAGTGGATCTTTCAGGGGGATGGGCAGTTTGCATATAAAAGCTTTGATCGGATCATGGATCAGTTAAATGAAATGGAATGGGATGAGGAAAGCGGGGAGGATATTTTTGAATTTTTCGATATGGACAGCGAAACTGGATAAAATAAAAAACAGGAAGGCTTCAGACTGGCTGATTGTACTGCTTCTTGGCCTGCTTCTTCTGATTGCTGCAATTCCAGACGGAGCGGGTAAAAAAAGTTCATTTTGGGGGAAAGGGAACGGTCGGACAGAAAAAAATACCGAGTGTGCAGAGACAGAAAGCGGGAACTGGGATGCCTATAGCAGCCATCTGGAGACCCGCCTTGAGAATATACTGGAAAAGATGCAGGGTGCAGGAAAGGTAAAGGTTATGATCACGCTTAAGGATGAGGGGGAGGCGGTGCTTGGGAAGGATGTAAAAAAGAACTCGGAGAGCCTGGAGGAAAATACGGTGCTTTTTGATGATGCGGACGGAACGAGCCCTTATGTGACAAAGGAGAATGCCCCGGAGGTCATGGGGGTCATTGTTGTTGCAGAAGGGGGCTCGGATACAAAAACGCAGGCACGGATTACCGAGGCGGTTCAGGCAGTGCTCGGAATTGAAGTGCACAAAATCAGGGTGCTTCCGATGGAGAAGGAAAAAGCATCGTAAAAGCATCGTAAAAGCATCGTAAAACATATCCAAAATGAATCGAAATAGCATATTTTGCAGAAACGGAATATAGAATGATAGTAGTTGAACAGTCCATACAGGAGGAGCCACAATGAAGAAAATATTTCACAAAAATCAGGTGATCATAACATCACTTGCGTTCCTTATAGCGATTGCAGGATACATAAGCTATGACCGAAGCACGCTTTCTGATCATAAAACTGCAAAAACGAGCGCGGATTCCACAAAGGATGGTTATGAAATTGACAATTCCGATCACGACATTTTTTCGGAAATTGAAAATACAGAGGATGTCGAAACAGGAGCAGAGGTTGCAGCAGAGGATACAACGGAAGAGATTTTAAACCCAGGGGAAACAGTGCTTACTGGAACGATTGCAAACAGTGTTGATTATGCGGCAGAGGTCAAATTGAACCGTGAGCAGGTGCGCTCTAAGAATAAAGAAACACTGCTTGGAATTATTAATAATACGAATATTACAGATGAACAGAAGCAGGTTGCAATTGACCAGCTGACGGCGCTTACGGATGTTGCAGAGCGCGAGGCAAATGCAGAAATGATGCTTGAAAGTAAAGGCTTTACAAATGTTGTTGTAAGCCTTACAGGGGAAGAGTGCGACGTTGTGCTTGATATGGGCGATGTGACGGATGCAAAACGTGCGCAGGTGGAGGATATTGTAAAACGAAAAACCGGGGTTTCCGGACAGAATATCGTGATTACGACACTAAGCTCACAGTCAGGTAACCAGACAGAGAATGCCGGGGAAAACCAGACGGAAGTGCCAGGCAGTACAGAAAGCGGGGAATAGCTATTGAAAATCGAAAACTTTTAGGATATACTACAAACTAGTGTCAAAAATCGAAAAAACGTAAAGTGTTTTGAATATGGAGGAACTATTTGTGAGCGACTTAAGAAAAGAGATCGAAAAAAGACGTACCTTTGCCATTATCTCGCATCCGGATGCAGGAAAGACAACTCTGACTGAGAAGTTTCTGCTATATGGAGGAGCGATCAACCTGGCAGGCTCCGTTAAGGGAAAGGCAACTGCCCGTCATGCTGTTTCGGACTGGATGGAGATTGAGAAACAACGAGGTATTTCCGTTACCTCTTCTGTACTCCAGTTCAACTATGGCGGATACTGCATTAATATTCTGGATACACCGGGACATCAGGATTTCTCGGAGGATACGTACCGTACGTTAATGGCAGCGGATTCCGCGGTCATGGTCATCGATGGAAGTAAGGGCGTTGAGGCGCAGACACGTAAGCTGTTTAAGGTCTGCGTGATGCGCCATATCCCGATTTTTACTTTTATTAATAAGATGGACCGTGATGCGAATGATACCTTTGAGCTTCTTCAGGATATTGAAAATGAGCTTGGTATTGAGACCTGTCCCATCAACTGGCCAATCGGCTCCGGAAAGGAATTTAAGGGTGTCTATGACCGCAATACAAGAAAGGTTATGACGTTTGCGGATACTTTAAAGGGAACAAAGGAAGGATCAGAAAAGATTATTGACATTGATGATCCGGCACTGGTGGATGAAATCGGAGAGGACTTTAAGAGTCAGCTTTTAGATGAGATTGAATTATTAGATGGTGCGAGTGCAGAGTTTGATCAGGAACGTGTATCAAAGGGAGAGCTTTCGCCGGTATTTTTCGGTTCTGCTTTAACAAACTTTGGTGTGGAGACCTTTTTACAGCATTTCTTAAAAATGACGTATGCGCCGCTTGCGCGCCAGTCGGATCAGGGTGAGATTGATCCGTTTTCTGAGGATTTTTCCGCATTTGTATTTAAGATTCAGGCAAACATGAATAAAAACCACCGTGACCGTATCGCCTTTATGCGTATCTGCTCCGGAAAATTTACCGCAGGAATGGAAGTATACCATGTCCAGGGAAAGAAAAATATCAAGCTTTCCCAGCCGCAGCAGATGATGGCAGATGAGAGAAAGATGGTAGAGGAAGCCTATGCTGGAGATATTATCGGTATTTTTGATCCGGGTATCTTCTCCATCGGGGATACACTTATGACTGCAAAGGATAAATTCCAGTTTGAAGGAATTCCGACTTTTGCACCGGAGCATTTCGCCCGTGTCCGCCTGATTGACTCAATGAAACGTAAGCAGTTCGTAAAGGGTGTGACACAGATTGCACAGGAGGGTGCGATTCAGATTTTCCAGGAATATAAGGGTGGCATGGAAGAAATCATTGTCGGTGTCGTTGGCGTCCTGCAGTTTGATGTTTTGAAATTCCGTCTGGAGAAGGAATATAACGTTGACATCCGTCTGGAGAATCTTCCTTATGAACATATCCGCTGGATCGCCAATAAAGAGGATGTGGATATGGACAACCTGACAGGAACCTCGGATATGAAGAAGGTAATTGATATGAAGGGGAACCCGCTTCTGTTATTTATCAATGCATGGAGTGTCGGAATGGTGCTTGACCGTAATCCGGATCTTGTACTTGAAGAATTCAGTAAAAACTAAAGGGTGATGTTATGGCAGTAGTAGAATTGACAAAAAAGACATTTGAAGAAGAGGTTTTAAAGGAAACACTTCCAGTCATGATCGTATTTTACCGGAAGGGGGATGCTTTCTGTGAGGAGGCACTTGTGGAAGCCAAAAAGCTTTCCGGGGAGCTTTCTGGTCAGGCGAAAATCTGTACGGTTGATGTCGATGAGGAGATTGCGCTCGCATTCCAGTATCAGGTCATGGACATTCCGCTTTGTGTATTCATGAATTATGGAATTTTCCAGAAGCGTGTTTCCGGAAAATTTGATGTCTCAAAAGCAGAGCAGCTTTTACGCTCCTTAAAAGCGGAAAACGGAACACAGCATATTTCCTTTTAAAACAGGTTGACGCGAAAAAGTGACAAAGATATAATAAAGGCAGCTGGTGGTTCAGCTGTCTTTTTTTCTACGGGATTTCCATACCATGAGGAATTTAATATTGACAATACAGACGAAGTAGGCTACTATAATAGCAGTGAAACGAACATAGGTTCGTATAAATTGAAGGAGAATCAGAATGGCGAAAGAAGATAAATTAAAAGCGCTGGATGCAGCGATCGCACAGATTGAGAAGCAGTATGGCAAGGGATCGGTAATGAAGCTTGGGGATAATGCTGCGAATATGAATGTGGAGTCGGTTCCGACCGGGTCCTTAAGCCTTGATATTGCACTTGGAATCGGAGGGCTTCCGAAGGGCAGAATCATTGAGATTTATGGACCAGAGTCCAGTGGTAAGACAACCGTCGCCCTGCATTGCGTGGCAGAGGTTCAGAAGAATGGTGGGATTGCAGGGTTTATCGATGCAGAGCATGCGCTTGATCCGGTTTATGCGAAGAACATCGGGGTTGATATCGATAATCTGTATATTTCACAGCCGGACTGTGGAGAGCAGGCGCTTGAGATTACAGAGACGATGGTGCGTTCCGGTGCAGTCGATATTGTGATTGTTGACTCGGTTGCAGCCCTTGTTCCGAAGGCAGAGATCGATGGTGACATGGGAGATTCCCACGTAGGACTTCAGGCACGACTGATGAGCCAGGCACTCCGCAAGCTGACCGGTGTCATTGCGAAGTCCAACTGTGTTGTTATTTTTATCAATCAGCTTCGTGAGAAGGTTGGTGTGATGTTCGGTAATCCAGAGACGACAACCGGTGGCCGTGCGCTGAAATTCTATTCCTCCGTCCGTCTTGATGTGCGCAGGGTAGAGGCATTGAAGCAGGCCGGTGAAGTCATCGGTAACCATACAAGGGTG
>CAKRLN010000063.1 GCA_934359535.1 uncultured Lachnospiraceae bacterium | reverse complement strand
CACGGCCGGTCCTTAGCGACCGTATTTTGGTCGCTTAGTACCGCTGCACGTGGCAATATAGCGAAAGCGTGCCTGCGATTATTTGTGCTTGCAGTACATGTAATCGTAAATTTGGACGAGTTTCGCAATCACCTACTACCATTGATACATAAAAAGGAGAGCAGATCATGTTAAACATTTATTATGGAAAAATGCCGGAAGCAATCTTTAATACAGCTGTTTATTTTAAAAATGTTTATGAGGACAGCTGGATTACAGAACCTTTTGCGCAGAAAATGATACAGGATGTGGATCATTCAACAGTTCTTGGAAATGGTGTGATTGACAGTCCGGTGCTTGGTAAAATTTCTCCGACTGCATTGTCTGGCGGGGTAAAAACACTTCTTTTAATAAAAAATGAACCGGAAACGATTTTCAATGCATCTACATGCGGAGATAATTGTGCAAAATGGATTTTAGAAATTGCGGATATGCAGGATATTACTGTAAATTTAAGGCATTTGATGGATTTTGGAAATGGAGAATTTTGCATTCGGATTTTAAATAATAATCAGATCGTTCACAATATGGAGGAACTGATCATGACGGCTGGACTATATGTATAGGGGAGTATTATGAAGGGAAAATATAAAATTGAAGTGCAGAATAAACGTATTCGATATGAATTTTCTATTTGCAGGAATCTGACGATTATAAAAGGGGACAGTGCAACAGGAAAAACAACCTTAGTCGATATGATAAGGGAATTCTATGAAAATGGGATTTCCAGCGGTGTGAAACTGCGTTCAGAAAAAGAATGTGTTGTACTCGAAGGGAAAAATTGGAAACATGATCTGGAAATGATTCGGGGCAGCATTGTCTTTATTGATGAAGGAAATGAATTTGTTTTTTCAGACCAGTTTGCTTCTACAATAAGAGGTACCGATAATTATTATGTGATTGTGACGAGAGAAGGAATACCGTCTCTACCTTATAGCGTGGAAGAAATTTATGGAATCAGAAATTCAGGAAAATATGGAACATTAAAACAGACCTATAATGAATTTTATCATTTATATGGAGAACGACAAAAGCTTGAAGATGTGGAACCAGAAATTGTAATTACGGAAGACTCCAATTCTGGATTCCAGTTTTTTGAAGGTTTATCTGAAAAAGGAGCGTTTAGTTGTCAAAGTGCAGGCGGAAAATCAAATATTTTTTCTGAGCTTGTTAAATATTTGAAGGAAGAACCACAAAAAGATGTTATCGTATTTGCAGATGGAGCTGCTTTTGGCCCGGAAATGGAACGAATAACGATGCTTGCAGGAAAAAATAAGCATGTTATTTTGTATCTTCCAGAATCTTTTGAGTGGTTGATTTTAAAAGCAGGTATGATTGGAGGAAAAATAATACAAGATATTCTGGAACATCCGGAACAGTATATACAAAGTGAAATCTTTTTCAGCTGGGAACGATATTTTACCAGCGTTTTGGTTGAAAAAACAAAGGAAACATATTTCAGGTATGCGAAAAAACAGTTGAATCCGATTTATTTACAGGAACCATACCGAAAAAAAATAATGGAAGAAATCGGCTGGCTGGAATCATAGATATGTGAAAATGCCCAAATTCGAATTACCGGATTTGGGCATTTTTTATAAAATTGGTATCGTTACCAATTTTTGCTTTGACAATAAGCCGCATGTGTCTGAGGCATAGAAGCAGCCGCAGTCAGTGCGATTATAGGTCAATTGTAAGCTCAACGGGGCAGTGGTCAGAGCCGAATACGTCGGTGTGGATTGCTGCTCCTTTTAATTGCTCCTTCAGGCGGTCGGAGACGATAAAATAGTCAATACGCCATCCGGCATTCTTTTCGCGCGCCTTGAAGCGGTAGGACCACCAGGAATAAATTCCCTCAGCATCCGGATAAAAATGCCGGAATGTATCGGTGAAGCCATCCGACAGAAGTTCGCTCATTCTGGCGCGTTCCTCATCGGAAAATCCGGCACTTTTGCGGTTCGTTTTTGGATTTTTCAGATCAATTTCTTTATGGGCAACATTCAGGTCACCACAGTAGATGACCGGTTTTTTCGCATCCAGCTCCTTTAAATAAGCATGGATTGCGTCTTCCCATTGCATCCGGTATGGAAGCCTTTTTAGTTCATTCTGGGAATTTGGGGTGTAGCAGGTGACAAGGTAAAAGCTGTCATATTCAAGCGTGATCACGCGCCCTTCCTTATCGTGTTCCTCGATCCCAAGTCCGTAAGAGACGGACAGCGGCTCATACTTTGTAAAAATAGCAGTTCCCGAATAGCCCTTTTTCTCAGCATAATTCCAGTACTGGTGGTAACCTGGAAGCTCCAGTGCAATCTGTCCTTCCTGCAGCTTGGATTCCTGAATGCAGAAAAAGTCTGCATCTGTTTCCTTCAGATAATCGAGAAATCCCTTCTGGACGCAGGCACGCAGTCCATTTACATTCCATGAGATAAATTTCATTGTGTCCTCCTTTTGGTGTTTAAAACCATTATAACGCAATTTATTTGTGATTGACAGATTGAAAAATTTCCCTTATTATCATATATATCATATCTGAAAAGTAGGAAATAAAAAGAGGAACATAACCATAACAGGAACGAGGAGGAACAGCCATGAATATATTATGCTTTGGTGATTCGAATACTTATGGATACCGCCCGGATGGAAGCGGAAGATTTGATGAAAATACAAGATGGACAGCTCTGTTACAGAAAGCACTTGGAGAGAAGCATCGTGTGATTGAGGAGGGGCTTTGCGGACGGACAACCGTTTTTCAGGATGAGATCCGGGAAGGCAGAAGGGGACTTGACCTGATCGGAGTTTCAGTGGAATCCCACGATCCACTTGATCTTGTCATTATCATGCTTGGAACGAATGACTGCAAAACAAGATACGGTGCATCAGCGGGCACGATCGCAAGAGGGCTTGAGCAGGTGGTGGCAAAGGCATATGACAGGGCAAAGACTCCGTTTGAGCTTCTGATCATATCGCCGATCCACCTTGCTTCCGGAGTTGGGGAGTCTGGATATGATCCGGAATTTGATGAGCACTCAGTGGAAGTGTCAAAGCAGCTTGCATCTGCTTACCAGAAGGTTGCAGCACGCTGTGGGGCAGGCTTTTTAAGGGCTTCGGACTATGCAAAGCCGAGTATGACAGACCGTGAGCATCTGGATGAAGAGGGGCATGCTGCACTGGCAGGTGCTGTGTACCGTTACTGCCTGTCCCTTACGGAAGCGATAGCTTCTTAATTGTCCCAGCCTGGGCGATACCGTTTATTCTTTTTAGCACCCTGAATTTGTTTTTATTCAGGGTGCTTTTTTACGCTCCTTTTCTTTATTCAGGAAAATAGGTAATTGCGAAACTATCTTTTATCTACATTTTATTGTGCTTCCAGATATCGGGTCATGCATTTGTAAAATGCGCGGTAATAAGAATAATTCTCAATAAAAGAAAAAATGTTTGACAGCTTATACGATGAGCGTTTAAACTGTCTGAGTTAGCAACACCTAATGGAAATAACAAAGAACTAATTGGAGTTAGATATAGATGAAACGAAAGCTGATATGCCTGCTAATTGCAGGGGTGCTTGTTGCATTTTCCGGCTGTGGAATGAATCAGACAGCAGGGAAGGAACAAAATAAGGCAGGGAGTACACAGAAAGAGGAAAACGAAGCAGAGACAGGAGATGAAGTGTCAGAAAGCCGGGACATTTTTGCGATGGATACCTATATGACGGTCACGGCATATGGCACGGATGCAGAAGCGGCTGTGGATGATGCCGAGGCAGAGATTAACCGGCTGGATGCGCTGCTTTCGACTGGAGATGAGGAGAGTGAAGTCGCGCGTCTGAATGTGAACAAAAGCGGGACGCTGTCGGAGGATGGTGGATATCTGGTAGAACGGGCACTCGAGCTTTACGATGAGACGGATGGGGCATTTGATATTGCGGTTTATCCGATCATGCAGGCATGGGGATTCCCGACAAAACAGTTTCAGGTGCCGCAACAGAGCACGCTGGATGCGCTGCTTCCACTTGCAGATGCTTCAAAGATTCAATATGACACTGCAGCGAGAGTGATTTCCTTTGCGCAGGAAGGGATGGAGATTGATCTGGGCGGAATCGCAAAGGGTTATACATCATCCCGCGTTGTGGATATTTTCAAAGAGCATGGAATTACAAGCGGACTTATTAATCTTGGAGGAAATGTGCAGGTACTTGGCACAAAAACAGATGGAAGTGACTGGCGGGTAGCCGTGCAGAGTCCGGATGATTCGGATGATTATATCGGAGTTTTAAGCATCCGGGACAAAGCGGTGATCACATCCGGTGGATATGAAAGGTATTTTGAAAAAGATGGTGTGACCTACCATCATATTATTGACCCGTCTACCGGGTACCCGGCAGAAACCGGATTAAAATCTGTGACGATTGTAAGTAGTGATGGCACGCTTGCAGACGGACTTTCCACATCACTTTTTGTTATGGGGAAAGAAAAAGCTTTTGAATTCTGGAAAAAGCACAGCGATGAATTTGATTTTATCCTGATGGCAGAGGACGATACGCTTTCTGTGTCAGAAGGAATTGCGGCTGCTTTTTCATCGGACTATGACACAGAGGTGATCCGGCAGGATTGATAAAAATATGAGCGAGGAAGCTATGAAGTTAATAAAACTGATGAAAAAATTAAATCCCTATGCTCCGTTTCTTGCAGTGGCAATTGTGGCGGTCTGTATCGGGCTTTCAATGAAAAATTATCAGGCACCGGTTTATGCGGCGGAAGAAACAGAGTCGGAAGAGATACCAGAGGTGCCTTTGGAGAGGAAAACGGAAGAAGAGACACAGGAGGAACAGGAGACAAAAGCTGTAACTGGGGCGTTTGATCTTTCAGATGGTGTTTATCAGGGCAGTGCCCAGGGCTTTCGTGGAACGGTGACGGTTGCAGTGCAGATCCGGGATAAGCAGATTGCTGCGATTGAGATTCTGGGTGCTTCGGATGATGAGGCATTTTTTAACCGGGCAAAGGGTGTGATCGATAAGATGATAAGCTTACAGAGTCTCGATGTGGATGTGGTCAGCGGTGCAACATACAGCTCAAATGGAATTATCGGTGCGGTAAAAAATGCATTGATCGGAGAAACTGTTTCAAGCACTACAGGACAGACCTCTGGAAATAAAGAACAGACGGTTACGGATACAGAACAGACGGCCACAGCGGAAGAGGAGCATCCGGAAGCTGGGTACAAAGACGGAACCTATTACGGAACTGGAAAAGGCTTTGGCGGTACATTAAAGGTGGAGGTTACAATCAGTGGTGGTAAGCTTAGCGCAATCCGTATTGTAGATTCCAAGGATGACGCAGCATATCTGAGCCGTGCATCAGCACTTCTTGATACGATGCTCCAGACACAGTCTACAAATGTCGATACGATATCTGGTGCAACGTACAGCTCGAAGGGGCTGATCAGTGCCGTGCGGGCTGCGTTAAAGCAGGCAGTGGTCACAGAAACGGCTTCAGCAGATGGTCAGGTGTCAGGCACGGTGGGAATGCCGGATGGAAGCACAGATGACGCAGAAAAAGGAAGCACGGATGGGGCGGCAGGAACGATTCCTTATAAAGAAGGAATTTATTATGGGACTTCGGAAGGCTATCTTGGAGACATTACGGTAGCTGTTGTGCTTCAGAATCAGACAATCAAGGCGATTCTGGTGACGGACGAATCCGATGATGATGCCTTTTTTACAAGGGCATCGGATGTCTTAAAGGAGATTATGAAAAAACAGAGCATTGATGTGGATGTGGTCAGCGGTGCAACGTACAGCTCGAATGGTCTGATCGGTGCCGTGAAGGCTGCGCTGGCACAGGCCGAGAAAGCAACCAGAGGAGAACCGCTTGTGGATACCAGGGCGCTGGAAGAAGCAGTCGCACAGGCTGAAAAGCTTCTGAAACAGGAAAAAAACTATACAGCAGCCAGCTGGATGCGTTTTTCCCTGCGGCTGTCAGATGCAAAAGAGGTGCTTGCCGATGAAGCAGCAACGGAAAAGGAAGCTTCGGCCGCGCTTGACCGTCTGAAAACAGCAGTGAAAAAGCTGGAAAAGGTACCTGTACAAAACAGTGGCGGCAGTGACAAAGATAACAACAACAATAACAATGGCGGCAGTGACAAAGATAACAACAATAACAATGGCGGCAATAATAACAATAACAATGGTGACGGAGGCTCTGGAAATACAGAGCAGCAGGAGACGGTTTTTGCGGATGGAACCTATACCGTTTCCGTTCCATGTCTTCCGGATTCGGATGAGGATTTTGACGGATATAACCTTTCTTTAAAGCTGACTGTAAAAAATGATGAAATCACAGAGATTACAGACATTACCGGTGACGGTGACAGCGGGAATGCTTCTTATATCAAAAAGGCAGCGGAGGGAACAAAGAAATATACAGGCATGGTAAAACAGCTTACCGGGCTTGGCAGATTGGATGCACAGTCGCAGATGAAGCTTGATCGTCAGGTGGATGTGGTCAGCGGTGCAACCTGCAGCTCTAATGCGATGATTGAGGCATGTAAAAAGGCACTTTTGGAGGCACAGAAGAAATGAAGGAATTTATGATCCGTGCGGTGAGTCTGATTCTTATTGTGGCAGGAATTGCCGGATACAATGAGGTGCTTACCGTAAGGGAGAAGGATGATACGATCGCAAGGCTTTCAGCAGAGCTTGCGGAGCATGCAGCAGGAGAAAAAGAGGCAGCTTTGGATGGAAGCAATGGAAATGGAAACGGAAGCTATGCAGATGGAACCTACCATGGAGAAGCAGAAGGCTTTGGAGGAACAGTTGCAGTGGATGTAAGCATATCCGGAGGAAGACTTACGGATATTGTAGTAACATCTGCAGAACATGAGGATGGAGCCTATCTTGCGATGGCAGAAGGAATCATTCCGAAAATGATCGATGCACAGAGCTTTGAGGTGGATACAATAAGCGGTGCAACCTTCAGCTCAACCGGGATAAAAACTGCAGTAGAAGAGGCATTAAAAAAGGCGGGAAAGGAACGTGAATAAAATAGATATTCGAAATCTCACGGCAAAACAAAAGAAAAAACTACATACATGGACAAGGGCACTCATACAGCTTTTGTATTTTGTCTTTTTCCCTTCTGTATATACTGCCGCCTTTGGCGGAGTCAAATATATTTTTTCGCAGATCGGAGCAGGGGAAAGGGTGGAGCTGACCTCGTTTGTAACAGTGCTTCTTGTGCTTTGCGGATATACGGTGATCTTTGGCCGCTTTTTCTGCGGCTTCGCCTGTGCGTTTGGCGCATTGGGAGATGCTGTACGTACACTTTATGTGGCAGTGTGCAGAAAATGCAAAAGGAAACCGGTTTCCATACCAAAAGAGGCAGCTTTCGTGCTGTCGGTACTCAAATATATCATTCTGGCGGGGATTGCACTTGCCTGCTATAACGGTGTTTATGCCAAAGCGCAGGGAACAAGCCCTTGGGATGTCTTTTCCATGCTGCATGCGGGAAATTTCCGTCTGGGAGGCTATACGGCAGGCATTGTGATCCTGCTTCTTATAATTGCAGGCATGTGTGTGCAGGAACGTTTTTTCTGCAGATTCTTATGTCCAATGGGAGCGGTTTTTTCGATGCTTCCGGTGCTTCCGGTATTTTCTCTTAGGAGAGATCGGGACAACTGTATTTTGGGCTGCAGCGCCTGCACGCGCGTTTGCCCTTCTGATATCGGTCTTCCGAAAGCCGGTTCCTGGAATGTGACAGGGGACTGTTTTCAGTGTCAGAAATGTAACGATACGTGTCCAAAATCGAATATCCACTGTGGATTTTTTGGATTTCGTGGTAATGAAAGCTGGTTTAGCATATTCCGGGCGGTGATCCTGCTTGGAATATGCATCTGGGCCGGCATTTAAGGAGGATAGTAATTTGCGGGAGAATTATTTTTTCCCGTGATTCACTATAAAGTCGTAGGCAAAAAAGGAGGATAAAATGAAAAAAAAGATTGTGATGCAGAAACTTATGGCACTTGCGCTTTCTGCGGCCATGGCAGCAGGGATGTGTCCAACGACCGCATTTGCAGTGACAAAGGATCAGGTGGCAGCGGACGGAACGTATACAAAGACGGCACATGTCACAAGAACCGAGGATGATTCGGATGATGAATGGGAGGAATATGATGTCTCTGTAAGCCTGACAGTAAAGGATGGCAAATTTTCCGATATCACGGTAACACCGGGAGATGGATATAGCAGTGATAATAAAAGCTATTTTGAAAAAGCATACAGTAAATCCAAAGGAATCAAAACAAAATTAGAAGGACAGGCGGCAGCCGAGGATACGGTCAACAGCTGGGATAGTGTTTCCGGTGCGACACGTACATCAGCAGCTGTAAAAGCAGCTGCACTTGAGGCAGTCCAGTCGGCTTCTGCTCCGGCTCAGAAGGAGGAATATGTCTATGCTTATGCAGGCATTACCTGGGCAGAGTATTGGGCAGCTGAGGATGTTTATGCAGCGGGAAGTACTGCTTCCTCAGAGACAGCTGATGCGAAGGGCGAGCTGGATAAGGGAGCATTTGATGTTGTAACCCGCGCAACAAGCAATCACGGATTACACAGAGGAAGCTTCCAATGTAATGCGGTCATTGAGGCAGAAGATGGGACAACATACAATGTATCTTACTGGTCAACAGACGGAAAAACGTTATATCTGACCGATGGAACCTCCGTTGGCTTTAACCGTGGAACAATCACAAAAGCAGATGGCACAACAACAACCTTAAAGGATTACAAAGTGACAGGTCTGAAATTTGTTCCGGTAAAAGTAAAAGCAGAGGATTATGAAGCTTTCAAGGCTGCGTATCCGGTATATGAAAATGGTTCTGAGTTAAAAGGTGGATACGGGGAAAACAAGCTTTCTGTAATCGATGAGATTGCCAATGTAACAGAGAATACGAATGGCTTAAAGACGGTAACAAAGAATGCAGATGGAAGCTTTTCCTTCTCGAAAAAAGCATCCGGTACGGATTCCGGAATCAAGGATCAGGCATTAAAGACGGCATCCGGATTAGAGCCAGAGGTCAAAGCGGCAAACGGCTCCTATGGTGAGTTTTTACGTGTGGATTTTAACGGGGATTATGGTGATCTTGCAGCAAATATGCAGACCGTGACATGGACGTATTATGGAAATGATTCTACCTATACCAATGCGCTCAGAACGTATGGAACAAAGTTTGCATCGGATAACTGGATGCATAAAGCTATGGGAATCCAGCTTGGGCTTACCGATTCCTTAAGATGCCAGCTCCCGGATGGGTATGATGGAACCGGCTACTGGACGATTACGATCGGTGCACTTGGCTATCAGGATTACACCTACAGCTTTGAGGCAAAAGAGGAAAATATCGTATATCCTTCCGCAGACGAGGCGTCGAAAGAGGCTCTGAGTGCAAAGGTTAAGGAAGCAGAAGCACTCGACCAGGCACTTTATACGGAAAAAACATGGGCAAATCTGGAAACAGAATTGCAGGAAGCAAAGGATGTTCTTGCAGAAGAGGATGTGAAACAGCCAGTTGTAAACGAGGCACTTTCCCATCTGACGGATGCGATGGTAAACCTGAAATCCCAGTATATTTTAATGAATATTCCATATGATGCATTTTATGCAGCTGATGTGAACAATGATGTGAAGGTAGATGCATTTACGTCTGCAACAAAGAGCAAGACAAGATCTGGAAGTCTTGCAGCAGGCTCTTACCATGTGGACAATTCCGGTGATGCGATTACTGGTGTTACATTCCCGGTTAAGATTACAGATGACACAGATTTAAGCAGCTATACACAGATCACAGACGACAGCGCGGTTGACATTACGGTAACAAACCATGGACAGACAAGCACAACAACTTATGCTGGAAAGGATGCATTATTTGAGAGTGCAAGTTATTCCTACTATGTTTTAAATGAGGTTCCTTCCTATTACAAAGAAGCTGTGGTAACAGATGGTAAGCTTTCCTTCGGAAAAACAGTTGGTGAGGCAAAGGAGCTTAAGGATGTTACCGCAGAATTTACGACTTCATCGAAATATGGTGATTACGAACTTGATTTTGACGGCTTAAAGGATGCCATGGGATATGGAGATTCTGATCAGGTATACGGTGTGATCGTAAGCACAGATGAAAACGACTATGGAATGCGTCATATTGAAAATATCTGGAAAGTCAAGAAGCTTGCATGGAGCACTGGATTTACAACGGCTGTTCATGGATGCCAGACATCATCTGCCCATTATGAGGCAATGATGGGACAGACAATCAATAAGGTAACCTATTACACAAGCAAGGGTATCTTCACAATTCCGGTTAATATTTATGTTCCAGTAAAAACAGGAGCAGAGGCTTCCCTGGAAAATGCGGTTCTTTCTGCAGGAAAAACAACACTGACACTTGCAATCCCAAGGGATTTTGAGCCGGAATATACCTTCAGCGCAGAGGGCTTTACTGTAGAAGAGGATAAGACAGTGGCTTCAGCGGCAAGAAGCAAAACAGAAAATGTAACACATACGGTAACGGTATCCTATGATCAGGCAATGAAAAACGGTGCATATACGCTTACAGTTTCTGACAAAAATAAAAAATATGCAGATGTAACAGCTTCCTTTGAGCTCTACAGTGACAGCAATCCGGCAGTGTTTAATGGAACGATGAAGGCTCCGGCATTGATTCCGGCAGAGGATGTGACGGATGAAGCATTTGCTTCTTACATCAAGGCTATCAAAACAGTAACCGTCAATGGAACCGATTATGCAGCTTCCGGAAAAAGAGCGGTTGCAATCGTAAAAGAAGACGGAACGATTGATACAACCGCAAAAGCATTTGCAGATGGAACAAAATTTGAAATTACCGTATCTGCAACAGGATATCAGCCGGTTTCCTTTAACTATGAAGTTATTGACAGCAGTAAATTAGAGGCATTGATCTCACAGGCTGAGGTATTACACAAAGCAGATTACAC
>CAKRLN010000062.1 GCA_934359535.1 uncultured Lachnospiraceae bacterium | reverse complement strand
TCTTTTGGCGAAGAGGAAGTGAGAGAAACCTTAGACAAGATTAAAGATGATTCTGGACTCGAAGAAATGTGGAATCGATTTAAGCGTGTAAACTATTTTGTTGATGATCTTTCGTGGGGAGAAGTATCGGAAACAATAGTAGATAATATTGAAATAATTTTTTTTTAGCGACCAGGTTTCCTAGAACAGTGATGAAAAAGGAATAAAAATAAAAGACAGGAACAAGTTTTGAAGAAAAATCCTCTAAGAGATAGTGAAATACCTATTGTCTTAGAGGATTTTTTATTGAAGAAGTTTAATATTCAAGAATTTGTTTTTTCCTTTTTGACATTAAAGGTCACAGTTATTACAACAGATCCGGAAGATATTACTTAGCCATTGATCGGCAGAATGAAAAATTGTAAGAGAGATGCAATTTAAAAAAAAGAAATCACTCTAAAACTCAGAAAATAATAGAGGGCGGCTTCAGTTGAGCAGCCCTTTATTTAATTTAAGTTTTGCTAAAATTCCAAAGATTTGTCGTAAAAATGTGGTCAAATCAAGAAACCTCCGTGCGAAAGCAAGTGAAAAATCCCTGTGAAGCTGTGAGATACGCCATGCACAGCTCGGGAAAGAATTCCCTTGCTGCCTGGCTGTCGCCCTATAAAATAGCGAAAATAGACGCCTTTGCAAGTAAACTTGCAGGGCGTTTATTTTCACCATTTTGCATGGCTCGTAGCGTTCACAAAATCTTCACAAAATAATTAGCACTCACCTATTGACAGTGCTAACAAATGGTGCTATAACATAATCGAACGAAGGAGAGAGGAAAAGGAACAAGAACAAAGGGTTCAGGTTCCCGGAACTTTAAAACATCCTGGTCCAAAGAAACAAGGTAAACAAGCATGAGAGATTTGCAGAGTGCAGATCGGATAGAAAAGGAGAGATGACTTATGTTAATGCCGAGTATTTTTGGAGAGAATTTATTTGATGACTGGTTCGATGGTTTTGACAATTTCCCATATTATATGGACAAAGATATGAACAACGTTGAGAAAAAGCTTTATGGTAAGAAGGCCGGAAGAATTATGAAGACCGATATTAAAGAAACCGATAAAGGATATGAATTAGTCGTTGACCTTCCAGGATTTACAAAAGATGAGATTAAAGCTTCTGTTGAGAATGGATATCTGATAATCAGTGCTGCCAAAGGCATTGATAAGGAAGAGAAGGAGAAAGAGAGCGGACGTTACATCCGTCAGGAACGTTATGCAGGTTCCTGTGAGAGAAGCTTCTATATCGGAGATGCGGTAGAGCAGGAAGATGTAAAGGCAGAATTCAAGCATGGTATCTTAAAACTCTTTGTTCCAAAGAAAGAAGCAAAGAAAGCGGTTGAACAGAATAAATACATTGCCATTGAGGGATGAGATGATTCCCAGGCGGTTGAATGAAAAGCGGAGATGCGGAAGCACCTCCGTTTTTTCATGTGAAGATTAGATAAGCTGAAACTTCGTCCACTTCTGGGAACGGTATCTCCAGATAAAAATAATGCCACGGAAAACAAGAACCATGCTCATGCCAAGTGCGATACCGATGACACCCAAGCCGAAAACAAGTCCGAATAAGGAAGAAAACAGTAGTCTTGCGCCAATTGTAAGCGAAATGGAAACGAGCATTGTAAATTTCACATCTCCTGCGGCGCGGAGTCCGTTTCCGAGGCGTTTTTTTTCTTCTGACAGCCAATATACTGGCTGATAATGACAGCGCCGCCTGAGGAAAGAGCGGTAAATAAGAAGATCAGCAGGAACTGTTCTACAAACAGTGGAAAAATCAGGTTTCTTAAGTCTTTATTCGAAAACATAATTTACACCTCGTATTTTTGCATAAAAGCATTCTGACATTCGGTATGCATGCGGTTTACCTTTTGAAGATCCCAGTCACAGAAATTGGTTGCGATCATGGATGCAATTCCATGTGTGTGCATCCACAGATGGTCATGCAGCAGATCGGCCTGCTTGTGGCTGATGTGGCAGGTTTGCATCAATTCGGTAATGGAACGTTCGATCATAGGAAGCAGAATGCGCTTCATTTCGGAAAATGCATTGGAACGCATAAACAAAAAACAGAATAGATTTGGTTCATTTTTAGCAAACAGAACATACTCCATTCCATAAAGCCACACACAGCGATCCGTGCTCTGTGCGGTAATTGTTTCTTCAAATTCTTTGACTGCAAGCGGGATCAGTTCGGCGCGCAGCTCATCCATTCCCTTGAATGACAGATAGACCGGCTGGGTTGAGCAGTTCAGTGTCTTTGCAAGAGCTTTGATATTGATCGCCTGCATACCATCCTGTTTTAAGATAGTCAGGGCTGCATCCAGGATCATATCCTTTGTGATCTGTTTTTTGGCTGGCATAAGATCCTTCCTTTCAAATAAAATAAACACATTTATCAATAAACGAGTTTGTTTTATTCCGGAGGAAGGGAAATGTCAAGTTTTTCAAATTGCCATGGTTGTAAAAAAATGATAATATATTATCTATAATAAATATAATAACTTATTTTTAGATAATATATTATCAGAAATAACAGGAGAGAGACAAATGGAACAGCTTGTATGGGAGACCGCAGAGGAATTAGATCAGAAACTTGCGAAAAGAGTGCGGAATATTCGAAGAAGACGATCAATTTCACAAGAAAAATTGTCTGCAATGTGTGGAGTAAGCTATGGGTCGATCAAACGCTTTGAGCGCACTGGACAAATTTCACTTATATCATTGACAAAGATTGCAATGGCTTTAGAAATGGCAGATGAGCTTCGCAACCTTTTTACACAGGTACCGTATAAGAATATTCAGGAGGTCATAAATGAAACAAGATAATGTATTACAGGTATATTATGATCAAAGACTGGTGGGAACATTGGCTATGACGGCAGAGCATAAGGCGGCGTTTTAGTATAGTGAAGAGTGGCTTGAGAGTGGATTTTCAATCAGTCCATTTTCGCTGCCATTGAAAGAACAGGTGTTTATTCCTACAAAAGATCATTTTGCAGGTTTGTTTGGTGTATTTGCGGACAGTCTTCCGGACAATTGGGGAAGATTATTGCTGGATCGTTTATTGCGGTCGCACAAACAAAATCCAGATCATCTGACAGTACTTGATCGTCTGGCAATTGTAGGAAAATCCGGAATGGGAGCACTTTGGTATTATCCGGAAAAAAAATTTGCTGAACAAAAGAATGAAATGAATCTGGATGAGTTAGCAGAACAATGTAGAAAAATATTAAATACGGAGTTTTCGGATAAGTTAGATGAATTGTTTCATTTGGGAGGTACGAGTGGTGGTGCCAAACCAAAAATTATGACAGAGATTGATGGGGAAGACTGGATTATTAAGTTTCCTGCACATATAGATGGAAAATATGTTTCGCCGGATGTGTTTTAATGTATTTTCCCACAATCGGGATGACCATTCCAAAAATTTTTCTTATATTTACAATGAAAAAGAAGACAGTTGGCGTTTGAGTTCGGCATATGACCTTACCTATAGTAATACGTATTATGGAGAGCATACAACGTCGGTTGATGGAAATGGACGTAATCCGGGAGAAAAAGAAATTATGTTTGTTGGAATATCAGCAGGTATGAAAAAAGAAAAGAGGAAAAGCTATGGTTTATTTTGTTGGTGCCGGTCCGGGAGCGGCAGATCTGATTACGGTAAGGGGGATGCATCTTTTAGAGCAGGCAGATGTTGTGATCTATGCAGGATCACTTGTAAATCCGGAGCTTTTGCAATATACAAAAGAGGACTGTCAGATCTATAACAGTGCAAGAATGACGCTTGAGGAGGTTCTTTCTGTAATGACGGAGGCAGAAGAGGCAGGGAAGAAGACTGTGCGGCTTCACACCGGGGAGCCAAGCATTTATGGGGCGGTCCGGGAACAGATGGATCTGCTCGATGAAAAAAACATTTCTTATGAAAGCTGTCCGGGGGTAAGTGCATGCTTTGGAGCGGCAGCCGGATTAAATCTGGAATATACACTTCCGGAGGTGTCGCAGTCGCTTATCATTACACGCATGGAGGGGCGGACAAAGGTGCCGGAAAAGGAAAGCATCGAGAGCTTTGCCGCGCATCAGGCTTCCATGGCAATTTATCTGAGCACTGGGATGTTGGAGGAATTGAGCAGAAGATTAATCGAGGGCGGATATAAAGCCGATACACCGGCAGCGCTTGTCTATAAAGCAACATGGCCGGAAGAACAGGCATTTGTCTGTACGGTAGGGACGGTTGCTAAGACAGCGGAAAAAAATGGTATTACGAAGACTGCGCTTGTTCTTGTCGGAGATGTGATCGCACATACCGGTTATGAACGGTCGCGGCTTTATGCACCGGATTTTTCAACGGAATTCCGGAATGCATCGGAGTAGAGAGAATGGAAATTGGAGTAATCAGTTTTACAGAAAATGGAAAAAAACTGTCGGAGCGTGTATTTACGGGCTGGAAGCCGGAGTGTGTATTTTTGTATACAAAATGCAAAATAGAGTCAGAGAGAGATACGCAGCAAAAGGAAACTTTTGTGCAGTCCGTTGAGGGAGATACAGCAGGCTGGACGGGGGAGCAGTTTGCAGCGGGGCGTGCGCTTGTATTTATTGGTGCATGCGGAATTGCCGTTCGGATGATTGCATCGTTTGTGCGGGATAAGCTGACGGACAGCCCTGTGATCGTGATGGATGAGGCGGGGCAGTTTGTGATCCCGATTCTTTCTGGACATGTCGGAGGCGCAAATGAGCTTGCCATGCGGATTGCGGAGGCTGCCGGTGCGGTTCCGGTGCTTACAACAGCAACGGATGTGAACCGGACCTTTGCAGCAGACCTTTTTGCAAAGCAGCAGAAGCTTACGATTCAGAATAAAGAAGGGATTGCGCGGGTATCGTCCAAAATACTTGCAGGGAAAATGGCAGACATTGTGATCGCAACCGATGAGAAAACGCTGTCCAAAGGAATCCTTCGTTTAAAACCGAAGGAATATACACTTGGAATTGGCTGCCGCCGTGGAAAAAGCTATGAGGAGCTGCGGTCTTTTGTGAATAAACAGTTCGATGCACTTGGCATTACGATGCAGGATATAAACGCGGTTGCATCGATCGACCGGAAGCGGGACGAGGAAGGAATCATACGGCTTGCGAATGCGAACCGGCTTCCTTTTCTTACGTTTTCCGCAGAGGAATTAAGGGAGATTTCCGGTGATTTTAAACAGTCGGAGTTTGTAAAAAGCCAGGTCGGGGTCGATAACGTCTGTGAGCGGGCGGCGATGGCAGCAGCCGGGGAAGGTGCAAGGCTTGTTCTCCCGAAGACCGCAGAAAATGGAATGACGCTTGCCGTTTCTTATGCACCGTGGAAGCCCAGGCGTGAGACGAAGGATTATGTGATAGACGAGGATGATATGCCTAGATAATATGATAGGCAATTACCTAAGATAAAATGATAGGTAATTGCGAAACTCATGGAAAATAAATGGAACATGTACTGTGAGTACAAAATAATAAGCAGGTGCTTCAGAGCGGCAGGTACTTAGCGGGTGTTTTTTAGCCGCTTATGTACCGCTGCCAGCGATGAGCAGCGAGAGCGTGCCTGCTGTTATTTGTGCTTACAGTACATGTGGTAGTAAATTCAGGTGAGTTTCGCAAATGCCTAAAGATAATATGACAGAAGAAGGAGACAGTTGATGAAGCATAGAATTTATATTGTTGGAATGGGACCGGGAGAAGAGAAGATGATGACCGGTCAGGCAATCGAAGCACTGGAAGCAAGCGATGTGATTATCGGCTATCCGGTATATCTGAATCTGCTTGGGGAACGCTTTTCGGGAAAAGAGTTTCTTTCCACGCCGATGCGGCAGGAGACCAGACGCTGCGAAATGTGTTTTGAGGAGGCAAAAAAGGGAAAGACCGTTTCTATGGTGTGCAGTGGCGATGCCGGCATTTATGGAATGGCCTCTCTGTTATATGAGCTTGGAAAAAAAGAGCCGGACTGTGAGCTTATTGTGATTCCGGGAATTACAGCAGCAAGCAGTGGTGCAGCAGTGCTTGGAGCACCGCTTAACCATGATTTCTGTGTGATCAGCTTAAGTGATCTTCTGACTCCATGGGAGCGCATTGAAAAACGTCTGATTGCGGCAGCGATGGGAGATTTTGCGATGGCGGTCTATAATCCATCGAGTCGTAAAAGAGCGGATTATTTACAGAAGGCATGTGATATTTTGATGGCAAACGGTGTGGAGCCGGAGCGTTCCTGCGGATACGTGGAAAATATCGGGAGGGAAGGAACGAAAGTGTCTACCTGCACGATAAAGGAGTTAAGAGACCGGCAGGTAAACATGTTTACTACGGTGTTTATCGGCAATTCCCAGTCAGAGATTGTTGACGGAAAGCTGATTACAAAGAGAGGATATCATGTATGAGTAAAATTCTCATTTTTTCCGGTACAACGGAAGGAAAGGCGCTTGCAGTACAGCTTTCTGGGGAAGGAATCCCATGTACGGTCTGTGTGGCAACGGAGTATGGAGAGCTTGTGATGCCAGAGCTTCCAAATGTGGAAATGCATACAGGACGGATGCAGCCAAAGGAGATGGAACAGTTTATGATTTCTGGAGGTTATGCAGCAGTTGTGGATGCCACGCATCCGTTTGCTGTTCAGGTTTCTTTCAATATAAAAGAAGCCGCAGAGCGTGCCAGACTTTTGTGTCTGCGTTTGAAACGGGATACCGGGGATGCCGGAGAAGAAAACATGTATTCGGAACCGGCAGGCAAAGGTGCTGGGAAAACGGCAATGTGTCAGAAGCAGGATGAAAATCATGTACCGAACTATTTTTTTCGGGATGTATCGGAATGTGCCAAGGCACTTGCTGAGGTTTCCGGAAATATTCTTCTTACGACAGGGAGCAAGGAGCTTTCCGTATTTTGCAAGGAGGAAGGATTAAAGGAGCGTCTTTATGTGCGCGTGCTTCCAGGAAGAGAAAGCATCCGTCTGTGTGAGGAGGCTGGAATTGCCGGAAAACACATTATTGCGATGCAGGGACCATTTTCAGAGGAACTCAATACAGCACTGATCAGGCAGTTTTCAATCCGGTGTCTTGTGACAAAGGAAAGCGGAAGGGCAGGCGGGTACGAAGAGAAGCTTTCAGCGTCACGGGCTTGTGGCATTCCGGTATATATTATCCAGAATCCGGAAAAAAATGGTGCTGGCATGTCATTTGCTCAGGTTTATAATAAGATCCGGGAGCTGGTCTCTGAGGTGATATCGCTGGGAGAAGCCAGCGAAACAAAAACGGAAATGAATAGGAAAGAGGCCAGCGAAACAAAGTCAGAAATAGGTACGGAAAAAGTCCGGGAGGCAGAGTTTGAAGTGGATAAAGATGAAGAAGAAAATCCTGGAAAACGCCTTCCGATTGCACTTATCGGGATTGGAATGGGCAATCCGGATACGCTGACGGTTGCTGCGAGAGAGATGATTTCCCATGCGGATGTTGTATTTGGTGCGAAGCGTCTTCTTACGCTTGTGGATACCAAAGCGCAGGTGTATCCGTATTATCTTGCCAGAGACATTCTTCCCCATCTTAAAAGGCTTGCACCGGATACCAAGGTTGTTGTTCTTTTTTCCGGGGATACCGGATTTTACAGTGGATGCAGTAAGATGAAGGAAAAGCTTGCGGAAGCTGGATATGTTAAGGTAGCTGTGTATCCTGGAATTTCTTCGGTCTCGTACCTTTCAGCAAAAACCGGGATCAGCTGGCAGGATGCAAAGATTATGAGCATTCATGGACGAGGGGAAGAACACATCTGGAAAGCAGCGGTTATAGAGGCAGTCCGTTATCACGCAAAGACCTTTGTGTTAATGTCAGGGGCGGACAATGTGAGAAAAATCGGAAAAATCCTGATAGAGAGCGGTCTGGAAGCGTGTGTAGTCTGGACCGGATTTCAGCTTTCCTATCCGGAGGAGAAGGTCAGTCTTCTTACTCCAGAGCAGTGTCTGGAAATGGAAACAGAGGGGCTTTATGTGTGCCTGATCTGTAATCCGGATTTTTCTGCGAAACCGGTAACGCATGGCTGGCATGATAAGGTGTTTCTACGGGAACGTGTTCCGATGACAAAGGAAGAGGTACGTGAAGTCTCTATTAGTAAACTAAAGCTTTATGAGGGAGCCATTGTCTATGATATTGGAAGCGGAACCGGTTCCATTGCAATGGAAACAGCGGATCGGAGCAGTACAATCCAGGTATATGCGATTGAGAAAAAACATGAGGCAGCAGAATTGATCCGGGCAAACCAGAAGAAGTTTGCGCTTTCAAATATTGAAGTGGTCGAGGCACTTGCACCGGAAGGACTGAGGGCACTTCCAGCTCCGACGCATGCATTTATTGGTGGCAGCAGTGGAAACATGAAAGAAATTCTGAGTGTGCTTTTTCAGAAAAATTCGTCTGTCCGTGTTGTAATTAACGCAGTAAGTCTGGAAACAATTTCGGAAATTACACAGCTGATTCAGACAGGGGTGATTCAGAATCCGGATATTGTATGGGTGCAGGCAAGCCGTGCGAAGAAAATCGGAGCTTATCATCTGATGCAGGCTGAAAACCCAGTCATGATTGTAACGATTTCTAAATAGGCGCTGTACAAATTGGTTGAAACCGTGCTGTGCATTTACTGCACAGCATCGGAGCCATGCACCGAACTGCATGAGCAGCGAGAGCGTGTCTTCGAAGATTTTTGTCACTTTGAACAATAAAATGTGAGTAAAAGAGAGTTTCGCAATTGCCTAAATATAGAAATATCGGGAGAGGAGAATGAAGTCAGATGAAACAGGCACGAATTCTGCTTGCTGCACCAAAAAGCGGAAGCGGTAAGACAACGATTACCTGTGCGCTTTTAGAGGCGCTGAAAATGCGTGGAAGGAAACCAAGAGCTTTTAAGTCGGGACCGGATTACATTGATCCGATGTTTCATGAAAAGGTGATTGGTGTGCCATCACGAAATCTGGATACGTTTTTTTCCGGGGAGGAGCAGATCTGCGCTCTTTATGCCGAAACAGAATATTGTAAGGATGTGTCTGGCACCGGGGAGCAGAAGGAGTTATCAGGGTGTGCGGTATATGAGCACGATATTTCTGTGATCGAGGGTGCGATGGGACTTTATGACGGGCTTGGAGGAATCCAGGAAGAAGGCTCTGCATATCATCTGGCGAAGACACTCCAGACACCTGTGATTCTTGTTCTGGATGCGCATGGGATGGGAAGATCGATGGTTCCGGTGCTTTCCGGGCTTCTTCAGTATGACGAAAGCCATCTGATCTGTGGTGTTATCTTAAACCGCACCTCACAGATGTTTGCGCAGACGATCGCACCAGTGATTGAAGAGGAACTTTCACTTCCGGTGCTTGGGTGTTTTCCAGTGCAAAAGGAGCTTTTTCTTCCAAGCAGACATCTGGGGCTTGTGATGCCGGATGAGCTAAGTAAGCTTCGCAGGCAGCTTCAGGAGGCTGCCATTTTATTGGAAAAATATGTTGATCTTGACAGACTGCTTGAAATCGCAGATGAAGCAGAACCGGTGAATCTGATGCAAGAGGAGAAGCAGTCGGGCTACAGGAAGATGCATGCAGCCGAAGATGGAAAGAAACAGATGCCAGAAAATAAAGAGCGGAAGCTTCGGCTTGCAATTGCGCAGGATGAAGCCTTCTGTTTCTATTATGAGGATAATCTGAGAACGCTTCAGGAGGCGGGGATTACACTTGTACCATTTTCCCCTGTACATGACAGGGAGCTTCCGGAGGCAGTTTCCGGATTGCTTCTTGGAGGTGGATATCCGGAGCTTTATGCGAAAGAACTGTCAGAGAATGCCGGTATGCGAAATGCAATCCGCGAGGCACTTGCAGCTGGACTGCCATCTGTTGCAGAATGTGGTGGCTTTATGTATCTGCATAGGTTTCTGGCTGATGAAAAGCAGAATTCCTATGAGCTGGCAGGCGCAATTGATGGAACATGCCAGAATACCGGAAAGCTTGTACGTTTCGGGTATGTAAAAATCCGGGAGCAGGAACCATGCTGGCTGCCGGAGCATACATGCATCAAAGGACACGAATTCCATTATTATGACAGTACTGCAAATGGATGCAGCTGCATTGCCCAAAAGCCGGTCACAGGGCGGAGCTGGCAATGCATCCACACAGGAGAGAATTTCTGGTGGGGATATCCACATCTGTATTATCCGTCAAACCCGCATTTTGTGGAATATTTCACAGAGCAGATGCGCAAATTCCAGGAAAGTACCCAGCCAAAGACATAATAAGAGTATTTTTGCTTGGAAAAAGGGATCAAAAGCAGGAAAACAGAAAGAAAGTACCCAGCCAAAAGCATAATAAGAGTATTTTTGCTTGGGAAAAGGGATCAAAAGCAGGAAAACAGAAAGAAAGTACCCAGCCCAAAGCATAATAAGAGCATTTGCAAGGGAAAAAGGGGATCAAAAGCAGGAAAACAGAAAGAAAGTACCCAGCCCAAAGCATAATAAGAGCGTTTGCAGGGGAAAAAGGGGATCAAATTTACGAAAATGGAGGAAAAATACCCATGTCGGGAATTTTATATGGAATTGGAGTGGGACCGGGGAATCCGGAGCTTATGACACTTGGTGCGATAAGGGCAATAGAACAGTGTGAGGCAGTCATTCTTCCAAGTGAACCAAAAGAGGAATGCTATGCGTATAAGATTGTGAAGGCGGTTATGCCGGAGCTTGATGAAAAGGAAATCATTTGCAGGCATTTTCCAATGACACGTGATAAGAAGAAGCTGAAGGAAGCTCACGATGAGATATTTCAGGAGCTGAGGGAATTGCTGGATGCAGGAAAGAATATAGCATTTCTTACGATCGGAGATCCTTCGGTATATTCTACCTATAGCTATATGCATAAAAGAGCGAAAAGGGCTGGTTATCAGGTGAAGATGATATGTGGTGTTCCATCCTTTTGTGCAGCAGCAGGCGCACTTGGGATTTCGCTTGGGGATGGAAAGGATGAGATCCACATCATTCCGGCATCCTACAACATTTCGGATACATTACAGCTTTCCGGGACAAAAATCTATATGAAATCTGGGAAAAAGCTGGCAGAATTAAAGGAAAATCTGGAAAAAGAACCAGAGTGTTTTCATGAGGTGTATGCAGTATCCAACTG
>CAKRLN010000061.1 GCA_934359535.1 uncultured Lachnospiraceae bacterium | reverse complement strand
CCCTTATATTCAGCCTCAAAAATCCCGGCATACTGCTTCCGCCAGCTTAAATTGACATAAAAATGACATTTGTAATGCAGCTCCGCCAAAAAAGAGCTGTCCATACATGCATATTTCGGCAGAATCACACGAACATCATATTTCCTGCTGTCATAATACCTCGGAAGCGAACCGACAACATCTGCCAGCCCTCCGGTCTTCATATATGGAACTGCTTCAGATGAAACAAATAGTATGTTTTTCATAAATTCCCTCCAAAAAATCCATTAGATTTATACAAATATTATAACTTTTTCTTTCGAAATTGGAAAGAGCTATCTGAAAATTTATGAAGAGAATTTGAAGCTATTTGATCTTCATCTGAAGCCGGATGCGGTCTGTGATCAGGGCAATAAACTCTGAGTTCGTCGGCTTACCTTTGCCATTGCTGATCGTATAGCCAAACAGTTCATCAATCGTATCCATTTTTCCACGACTCCATGCTACCTCAATTGCATGACGGATTGCACGTTCCACACGGCTTGGCGTTGTATCAAATTTCTTTGCAATACCTGGATAGAGAATCTTTGTAATGGAATTAAGCATGTCCATATCTTCAACCGACATGATAATTGCCTCTCTCAGATACTGGTATCCCTTAATATGTGCCGGTACACCAATCTCATGAATGATCTCCGTCACCTTGGCCTCAAGGCTTTGTCTGGATACCTCCTCCACCTTCTCATAGGCGGCCGTCTTCCGGTGCTCTGCATGCCGTCCATTCCGTTCATCACGGAGCATTTTTATTCGGTTGATCACGGTGTCATTATCAAAAGGCTTCATAATATAATAATCTGCACCACGTTCAAACGCATCCTCTGTAATGCGTTCCTGTCCAATTGCACTAATCATCACAAAGGATGGCGTTTTTTTGATAGACGAATCCTTTTTTACTTTCTCAAGCACCCCTAGTCCATCTAATTTCGGCATCACAATGTCTAAAAGAACAACATCCGGCTCCTTTTCCTTTATCATATGGTACGCTTCTTCTCCATCTTTTGCGGTTCCCACTACCTTGAGTTCTTCATCGCTTGACACAATATCGCCTAAAAGCCGAAGCATTCTCTCATTATCATCTGCAATTGCAACGTTCACTGTTTCCATGATAAGCCTCCTGTTACATTTTTACGAGTCACCTCAAAATATAGCTAATCACAGTTACGGAAATTTGTCAAAATTTGTCGTCAGTGTATTTGATTCGACACCAATGCATTCCAGTGCTCCTTTGCCCCTTTCCCGGATCACTGCTTCTGTTCATAAGTGAAGATATCTCCTGTTACAGTCCCAAGGATCGTATCGCCTGGCTGTACGAAAAGCAGCTTCTCATTATCCGAAAGAAGTGCCTTATACACGGTCTCATCTTCCGTTCCTAGATATACATAGGTATTGCCGTCTACGTCCCCATACTGTATGACTGTAACGGTAAAGCTTACCTGCTCCTCTTTTGCACCGGCTCCATCCTTTTTATCCTCTTTTCCGGAATCCCCGGACAGATCTGCGTCTCCCTGGTCCATCAGTGATTCATCCGGCTTTAACCCAAGCTCCTTACTGTACTCTTCGATACAGGCACTCTTCTTGGAGGCAACGACAACTTTACCGTAATCCTTGACATTGACCATATAGTACATCTTTACGAGGCCATTTGCATCCTTTAAAACTCCGATATAAGTAAGCTCGTCATCCACATTAATCAGTGTCGGGAAGGATGCCACATAGGAATACTGCTGCACTTCTCCTTCTGCCGCCTTCATTGCAGACTGCTCATTTGCTCCGGATACTGCAAAATAACGGTACTGCCCGGTTCTCTCGTTGACCATAATAAAGCCAAGATTTGAGCTGTCCTTTGCCATTGAAGTAACTCCGGTATAAATATAAATATCCCCATCCTTCGCAATATAACCATAATCGGTTGTTACCGTATCTTCATCTTCATCATCGTCCTCATCACCGCTTGATTCGTCGATTGTTGTCGTCTGCATGCATCCGGTATTTGCACCAAGGAAGGTTCCGTTCCAGTAACCATTTTTATTCTTATAAGAAATGTTATATAAAGAACAGATCAGATCACCATCCACAACGTCATCCACCCATCCCGGAATATCGGAAAGTGCATAATATTCACTGTTTCCTGATACCGGGTCAGTTAAGATAGCGCCCTTTACCTTTTCCCCTCCAAACAAACCGATCGTCTTTTCATAAACGGAGGAAATATAATAGGGACTTCCATCCTCGTCTACCTCAAAATGCGTATTGCCATACATAAGTGTCGGATACTGCATATGGATGTGCCGGTTTAAATCCTTTGAAAAATAAGCACTTGGCACATACTGCATCCCCTCCGGAAGCTCCACGTAATCCGCAGTCATTGTGGTCGGAGATACCGTGACGTATCCGGTCACTCCGTTTTCCTTATTTTTCATCCATTTGAAAAAGCCTGCATATTCAAGCGGTGCAATTTTGACCGCATCATTTTTTACATTCAGCTGGATATAATCATCTGCAACATTGAATGCCGAGAAATTCTTGATTGCTCCAATCTCACGGTCACCAAGCTGTGCCGCTGAAGCAGTATCCATAAGTGCAATGCTCTCTGCATCCTTCTCGGATAAGATCGCATCGGAAGAAGAAACCTCCTCCACATCAATAATATCCGCGTATGCCTTCGAATGAAACAATTCAAGACCGCTTGCTGCCGCCAGTAGAAATCCAATCAGAACAAGCCCCAGGAAACAAAGCGGGATTCCCCCGATTGTCTCTGCACTGTCCTTTGACATTCGTTTTGTAGAATAAACGGATGCCATAACGACACCATTTACGGCACTGTAGATCACAAGGATCAGCACAGCCTTAAGCCAGCACAAGCCTGAATGTATATTCCACGGTGTCGGAAATACATAGTTCAACACCACAGTAAGCACTGCCGTAATGCCAAGCGCAAGCAAAATAGCTGCCACATTTGTTTTCTTTTTCATACTCATAATCCCATCCTTTCTTCTACCCAATACTTTACCGGTAAACAAAAGAAACTGCAATCGTTTCTGATTACAGTTTCCTTAAGAAAATCTTAAATTGTTATCATTCTCATGCGATCTTTCCAAAACATGCGTTAGACAGCTTCTGCCTCTTCGAACTGGGAATTATAAAGATCGGCATAAAAACCATTCTTTGCAAGAAGCTCATCATGGGTACCCTGTTCGATAATATCACCGTCCTTCATAACAAGGATCATATCTGCATTGCGGATCGTAGAAAGGCGGTGGGCAATAATAAAGCTCGTTCTGCCCTCCATCAGATTATCCATTGCCTTCTGGATCTGGATCTCTGTTCTCGTATCAACGGATGAGGTTGCCTCATCTAAGATCATAATCTTATTATCCGCAAGGATTGCACGGGCAATTGTAAGCAGCTGCCTCTGTCCCTGTGATACATTGCTTGCATCCTCGTTTAATTCCATATCATAGCCGCCTGGCAGAGTCTGGATAAAGTGATGTGCATGTGCTGCCTTTGCAGCCGCAATCACTTCCTCATCTGTTGCATCTAATCTTCCGTAACGGATGTTCTCCATAATGCTTCCCTGGAACAGCCATGTATCCTGAAGCACCATTCCAAATGCTTCCCTGAGCTCATGTCTGTCATAATCACGGATATCATGGCCATCTACGAAAATTGCACCATCACTCACATCATAAAAGCGCATAAGCAGCTTTACCATAGTCGTCTTGCCGGCACCAGTCGGACCTACGATTGCGATCTTCTGTCCCGGCTTTACCTTTGCGCTGAAATCCTTGATAATGATCTGATTCGGATGATATCCAAAGTGAACATGTTGAAATTCCACTTCACCACGGATATGCTCTGTGTCAAACTTCTCTTTTGCCGTGAAATCCTCTTCCTCTTCTTCGAGAAACGCAAATACACGCTCAGAAGCCGCACTCATCGACTGTAACTGGTTTGCCACCTGTGCAATCTGCTGGATCGGCTGGGTAAAATTCTTGACATACTGGATAAATGCCTGGATATCACCGATCGTGATTACACCCTTAATCGCAAGCATACCACCGGAAATTGCAACCCCGGCATAACCAAGGTTTCCGACAAAGATCATGATCGGCATCATCATTCCCGATAAAAACTGTGACTTCCATGCAGACTCATAAAGAACCTTATTCGTTTCCTTAAATTCTTTTATCGTTTCTTCTTCCTTGTTATATGCCTGGATAACAAGATGTCCGCCGTATACCTCTTCCACCTGACCATTGATATGTCCAAGGTATTCCTGCTGCTGACGGAAATATTTCTGTGAATGCTTTACAACAAACGAGATCAGTCCCACCGAGACTGGCAGAATCACAAGTGCAATCAATGTCATAAGTGGGGAAATTGAAAGCATCATTACAAGCACACCAATCATCGTTGCCGTTGATGTGATCACCTGCGTAATACTCTGGTTTAAGCTCTGTCCTAAGGTATCGACATCGTTTGTAATTCTTGAAAGCACTTCGCCATAGGTACGGCTTTCAAAATATTTCATTGGCATACGGTTAATCTTCTCGGATATTTCCTTACGCATGCGGTAACAGGTCTTCTGTGTTATCGCACTCATAATCCAGCCCTGGATAAAGCTGAAGATTGCACTTGCAATATAAAGACTGAGCGTAATAAGAAGGATTTTTGCGATCTTGTCAAAATCAATTCCACCGGTTCCGGTTATTTTCGACATCAGACCATCTGCAAGTGCCGTAGTTGCCTTTCCCATAACCTTTGGTCCTAATACAGAAAATACAGTCGATACCGCTGCAAAGATCATAACGAGTATAATCGCTGCCCAGTAATTTCCCATATAACGGATCAGCTTTTTCATGGAGCCTTTAAAATCCTTCGGCTTTTCTCCCGGCATCATACCGCGTCCCATACCACGCCCCATGCCTCTGTTTTGTTTATGATTTCCTTCTGGCATTTATGACTCCTCCTTTCCGTCTGCTTCCTCTGTAAGTCCAAGCTCCTTGTCCGAAAGCTGGGAACGTGCAATCTGGTTATAAACCTCACAGCTAGAAAGCAGCTCCTCATGGGTGCCTTTTCCGACAATTTTTCCATCATCAAGCACAAGAATCTGATCGGCATGAAGAATCGTGCTGATCCGCTGTGCAACAATAAGAACAGTTTTGTCCTTTGTCTTTTCTTCAAGTGCCTTTCTTAGCTTTGCATCTGTCTTCATATCAAGTGCAGAAAAGCTGTCATCAAATACATAAATCTTCGGGTCACGGACAATCGCTCTTGCAATTGAAAGCCTCTGCTTCTGTCCACCAGATACGTTACTTCCGTTCTGGGCAATTGTACTGTCAAAGCCTTCTTTCTTTTCGCCAATAAATTCCATTGCCTGGGCGATTTCTGCGGATTCTCTCAGTTTTTCATCGGATGCCTGTGCATCTCCAAATCTCAGGTTCGATGCAATGGTTCCAGAGAAGAGGATTCCTTTCTGCGGAACAAATCCGATCTGCTCTCTTAATTCCTTTAAAGAATAGGAACGGATATCTTCTCCGTCCAGCGTGATTGTTCCAGATTCCACATCATAAAAACGCGGAATCAGGTTGACCAATGTTGATTTTCCGCATCCGGTGCTTCCGATAATCGCGGTTGTCTTACCCGGCTCTGCAGCAAAATTAATATCTGAAAGAACATCCTCTCCCGCACCCGGATATTTAAAGTTCACATGTTCAAATTTCAGTACTCCGCTTTTTGGCGCAGAAATCGGATTCTTTGGCTCTTCAATCGATGTTTTTGTCGTAATAACCTCATGAATGCGGTCTGCTGCAACACCGGCACGCGGCATCATAATGGACATCATCGTAAGCATCAGGAATGCCATTACAATCTGCATGGCATAAGTAATAAAGGCTGTCATTGCTCCAACCTGCATATAACCGGCATCAATACGCTTTGATGCCACCCACACGATCAAAAGTGTGATGCAGTACATAATCATCATCATACCTGGCATCATAAAGGTCATGACACGATTGGTAAATAACTGTGTTTTTGTCAGGCTCTGGTTTGCTTTATCAAACCGCTTTTCTTCTTCCTTCTCACGGCCAAATGCACGGATGACATTTAATCCGGTAAGAATCTCTCTTGATACCAGATTTAACCGGTCCACAAGTGTCTGCATCACCTTGAATTTTGGCATTGCAACAATCATAAGAACCGATACCAGACCAAGAATCAAAAGCACCGCAAGACCAATTACCCAGCCCATTCCAGCTCCGGTCTGGATTACCTTTATGATTCCACCAATTCCGATAATCGGTGCATAGAGCACCATACGTAAAAATACGGCAGTTACCATCTGGATCTGCTGTACATCATTCGTACTTCGTGTAATTAAGGATGCAGTAGAAAAACGATCCATTTCCGAATTCGAATACCGGACAACATTCTCAAAGGTTTTTTCTCTTAAATCACGCCCGATTCCAGCCCCGACACGGGATGCAAAGTAACCGACTATCACTGTGGCAAGTGCCATAAGAAGTGCAACCGCAAGCATCTTCGCCCCGGTATTCCACATGTACTTCATCTGAAGTGCATCCACATCGACACTGGCATTCTTATCACAGGTGACCGCATAGGCAACACCCATGGATTTTAACGTCTGACTTCCTATGGTATCCACCTGATCCTGAAGCTCATCACGCATCTGAAGCAGCTGATCGTCTGTGATCATTCCTGATGAAAACATCTGGATTAATGTATCCTTATCCATTGATGAAAAATCCATACCGGACGCATCCGCCTGATCTGTCTGCTTTGTCTTGCTGATATCCGTAGTATCTACCATGGAATTCTGCACCTGATAGCTCATAACAACTGGAAGAAGCAGTTTATCGTCAAGCTCCTCCAGCGTATGTTCATCTGCTGTGCATACATAGTGATCCTTTTTCTTTTCATAACAGACAGTAAAGTCATCCTTTTCCTCCATCGTCATAAAAAGCTGGATCAGCCCATAATCTTCCTCTGTCATCTCCTGTGGAAGAATATGCTTGATGCCGCTGTTCTGGATACCGACATCAATAATATCCGATGTATACTGCGGCAGGGAAAGATCACAAAATGCCTGAACCGCAAGGAACAATACAATTACAAGAATCGATCTCCAGTACGGCAGCATATTCTGAAATATTCTTTTCATATACTCTCATTCTCCTTACTCTTTTTATCTGTTACCAAATCAGCCCTGATCTTTTCCGTGGACTTTCTTTCGCAACGCTTAGTTACATATGCTATCACTGATGGAAGGAAAATACAATGAACAAATTCTAAAATTTTTCTAATATTAGACTAATTTTCGCATATGTAACCCCATAAATGTAAAATAGCCGGCATTTACCGGCTATCTTGACATCTTATGCTTTTGTTTATAATCGTACATTTTGTGATCTGCCTCTTCATATACCTTCCAGACAGACCGTGAAACATCATCGGAATTCGATGCATAACCGAAAGCAGTCGAAATCTGCTTTTCTTCCGGAGCAGATTCATTGCTCTTTTTTACACATTCCACAAGCTGTTTAATTTTCCCTGCAAGTGTCTCCTCTGGAATCGCATCGAAAATAACAATAAATTCATCTCCGCCCATACGTCCAACACAGGCACTCTCCTTAAACACTTCCTTTATAATCTCTCCAAAGTGAATCAAAAGCTCATCCCCCTTTGCATGCCCATAGGTGTCGTTAATCCTTTTGAAGAAATTCAAATCCATATTAATAATTGAGACCGGTTTTTCCGCATCCTGATACTCCTGCATAACCTTTTCACACCATGCACGGTTATGAAGCCCTGTCAAAGCATCCAGATATGCCATCTCATAAAGCTTCCTCTTTTCTATATCCTCAAAAGCACGCTGCATCATAAGAATACAGAAGGCTTCTAACATCAGAAGAATAAAGATCAGGGTGCCAATTGGCACAAAGCTGATTGTAAGCTGGTATTCCGGTGGACAGAATTTATTATACCGGTAACGAATAAGCTCCAATACAACTGAAAGCATAAAGAAGATATTTCCAAGCAAAACACTGTGCTCAGCTTTCCGATGGATCTGCTTTTCCCTCCGGATCAGGGAAACAATAACCGGAATCAAAACCATCAATGCCATGAAATGAAAGACAACTCCAGTCTTACAATAATGTACGATATTTTGATTGTTCAGGGTTCCAAGCACAGCTGAAAGCAGAAAGAAAAATCCGGCTGCCACATGAAGCCCCCTGCGGGCACGTTTTTCCATAAATTCTGCAACAAAGCAGAGCATAAAAATCGCTGCCAGAAACATAAAATTATATTCCAGCCACACATTCCGTACAAAATTTGTGGAAATCAGCTGTATAACCCTGCTGCTTATTAACATCCAGCTCGATATCGAAATAGAGAATGCCCCGGTAAAAAACAGGATCTGAAACCGGCTGTCCCGGATTCCCATCATAAAAGTCCCAAGCACAATCAAAATTCCAAGAAGCAGAAGGAACATGGCTACAATCACCGTCGCAATATTGTGAAGAACCAGCCAGCCAGCTTCAAAAGACGACTCCATCAGTGCAATTGGTTCAATTGATGTAAACGCATTCTTCTCCCCTGTTAAGAGCACGATCTTTAATTCTTTTCCCTTATAACACTCCGGCAGTCTCGCCCAGATATACCCACTTCCCATGATATCCTGTGACTGAAAAAGCTCTGCGTTTTTCTTATAGATCAGCGCTCCGTCTGCATACACCCACACTGCGGAATAACGTACCTGCATACGGACTGCCGCCTGCTCAAAAGGCTGCTCCCCTAGTGTCTTCCTTAAAATCACAAGGGTGCCTCGTTTTGTCTCCGGCATTCGAAATTCTGACAAGTCTACATTATCATAAACCTCTTTATTTACCTGAACCCTCCATGAATCATTCAGCTCTACTTCCTGTTCCCTTGTAATCTTGCCAATCTGAACCTGGAGAAATCCCCCGACCGCCGCAAGAAGCAGAAAAACCATAAGCATTTTCGCAACAGTCAGTTTGTGTTTATTCATATTCTTCCCATCTTTTGTCCTCATGACTCTCCCTGGCTTCCAGTTAACCTAATATTCCAAGCGACTGCACTAATAAAATCAGTAACAATACCGGTGCAATAAATTTCATCATAACAATGTAAAGTATCTTACGGCGGAATGGATATTTTCCCTGTGTTACTTCATCAATGATAACCTTCGGCTTTACCACCCAGCCGATCAGGATGCAGGTTAAAAATGCAACAAGCGGCATCAGGCAGTTATTGCTGATATAATCCATAATGTCGAGGATCTGTCCCGTCGTTCCATTCGGGAGCTTTACTTCCATATAAAGCTTATTATAACCAAGACATACGATCACTTCCAGAATTAATGCATAGACCGTAACAAGTACCGCGCTTTTTCTTCTCGACAGATGGAATTTGTCCATCATGCTTGAAACGATTGCCTCCATAATCGATACCGATGATGTAATCGCAGCAAAGCTTACCATAAGGAAAAACATAACCCCAACTACCGCTCCTGCTTTTCCCATCGCATGGAACACCTTCGGAAGCGAGATAAACATAAGTCCTGGTCCTGCTGACATTCCATCTTTTCCAGCGAATACAAAAACAGCCGGAATAATCATAAGTCCTGCAAGAAATGCAACAAGCGTATCAAAAATTTCAATCTGGTTGATCGAATTCATCAGATTGACATCCTTCTTCACATAGGAGCCATAGGCGACCATGATTCCCATTGCAACACTGATCGAATAAAAGAGCTGTCCTAACGCATCCACAAATACCAAAAACAGCTTCTTTATCGTCAGTCCGGAAAAATCCGGAATAACATATATCTTTACCCCTTCAAGTCCTGTTCTTGTCACACCCTCTGCATCCGTATGGCTGATTGTAAGGGAAAAAACGGACACTCCAAGGATCAGAATCAAAAGAACCGGCATAAGCACCTTGCTGAAACGTTCAATTCCCTTGTCAACTCCTGCAATAACAATAAATGCTGTAATGCCAAGATAAACAAGTCCAAACACAACCGGTGCTGTTTCCCCGGAAATAAAGCTGCTGAAAAAACCATCTTCTGCCGCATGCTCCCCGGTGCCTGTCACAAACAGGGTAAAATACTTTAACACCCATCCTCCGATCGTGCAGTAATATGGAAGGATAATACTCGGTACGATACACGCCAAAAGACCAATTCCCTTCCATTTCGGGTGAATTGCCCCGTAAGCAGTAAGCGGGCTCTGCCCTGTTTTCCTTCCGATCGCAATCTCCGTCGTAAGCAGTGCAAACCCGAAGGTCAGCACCAGAATGATATAGCATAAGAGGAAAAGGCCCCCTCCATCCTTCGCTGCAAGATAAGGAAACCTCCAGATATTCCCAAGTCCAACCGCACTTCCTGCCGCTGCAAGGACAAACCCGAGATTCCCGGAAAAGCTCCCTCTCGTCTTTTTCTCTTTCATATGATACAATACTCCTTCTTTTTTCTCTCTTGCATTGTAAAGCAATTCTTGCAGTTCTGCAAGCCATATGTTATATTAAAGGCAGATATCTGTAACACAGAAATTATTTGAAATTTCGATCAGGAGGTTGTCCTATGCAGAAAAACTATGTAAAACCAGTGGTTTCTATTCTTCCAGATACCTCGGAAGGTGTCTATACCGCAAGCGGTGCCGCACAGGGCACATTAAATGTTACCTATCAGGGTGTCTGGGATCGTTGGAGCACAGGTGGCAAGGGTCATGTCTCTGCCAATTGGTCCGATATTACCGGTACCATCACATTAAATCTCAGCTTTAATGATACAGTAGATGAAATTACGACCGATGATTCTTCAGTTAATGCGAGCTGGTCCGGACAGACTGCGACTCTGACCTTTGCAGCAACCGCAGCCAGTCCGCTCACAATCGGCATTCACCTAAATCATGGTACAAGCATTGACAATTTACAGATGACCGGATTTACCTACTCTGTATCATAATGCCAGAATAACATTGCTGTCATGATCGTCTCTAGGGCAAAGCTCTTCAGATATTCATATCCCTAACATATGCATTCCGATATCCGCTTGGCGATATTTTATATCTTTCCTTAAATACCCTGTTAAATGTTCTCTGGCTTTCAAATCCACTATCCATACAA
>CAKRLN010000060.1 GCA_934359535.1 uncultured Lachnospiraceae bacterium | reverse complement strand
GCGTTGTCATGACCACAATGCTTGCCGTGAGCACACCGTCATTATTCATATTCTTTGCCATAATATAGCAGCTTGGCGTCGCCGGTGCCGCAAGCATAATGAGGATCGCGATCATCTTTTCCCCGTCAAATCCCATATACGCTGCGATCGGGATAAAAATGAGAGGCTGGATCACAAGCTTTATCATGGAAGCCCAGAGTGTCGGCTTCATCTTGGCAAGTGCCTTCCGTCCTTCAAAGCCTGCTCCGAGCGCGATCAGTGCAAGCGGCGTTGCCATCTGTGCAACAGAACCGATCGTCTTACTGATCATGACCGGAAACTGCACCCTGAAAAGTGCAGTGATAAGACCGAGTACAATTGCGATAATGATCGGATTTTTCACGATATTGATGCATGCCTGACGGATTTTTCCGGTGTCATGCCCTGCTTCCGGTGTATCTGCTTCAAAGGTTAAAACAAGCACCGAATAAATATTATAAAGTGGCACTGCTCCGATAATCATAAGCGGCCCCATCGCAGAGCTGCCGTAAATGTTACTGATAAAGGCAAGCCCCATGACTGCGGCACTGCTCCGGAAGGATGCCTGTACAAAGGCTCCGCGCATTGTATGCTCCTTTAGGAACAGCTTCGTAAGCCCCCAGATGCCCCAGAAGCAGATCGAGCTTGCAATTGCACAAAAGAGTACGAATTTTAAATCGAATACTGCCCGGATATCAACCGATGAGATATCCCGAAACAGCATAAACGGAAGTGTGACCTTGAAATTAAATTTGTTGGCAACCGTTACAAAGTTATCATTTAACATTCCGGTCTGTTTTAACACCCAGCCGATCACCATTACAAGAAAGATCGGAAATGTCACGTTGATACTGAATAAGAAATCACTCATGTGCTTTTATTTCACCTTCTCATATTTGTAAAAATAAAAAATCAGGTCGAAATAAGTCTGCTCCTCGCTGTCGGCTGTCACCTTCCATTCCGGCTTCTTATCAAGATCCGGGAAATACGCATCTGCGTCATATGCATAATCGATCTTTGTGATGTGGGCGGTATCACATTCATCCAGAAGCTGTTCATAGATCTTCTCACCGCCGATCACATAGACATCCTCGCTCTTATACTTCTTTAATTCCTCATGAAGCTCTTCCATAGAATGCACAACGATGGCATCCTTCACCTTATAATCCGGATTATGTGTCAGAACAATATTCGTCCGGTTCTTAAGCGGTGTACCTCCTGGAAAACTCTCTAAGGTTTTTCTTCCCATAACAACAACCTTTCCGGTTGTTGTCTCACGGAAAAACTTCTGATCCATCGGGATTCTTACAAGAAGCTGGTTATTTTTACCAATGGCCCAGTTCTTATCTACTGCTGCAATTAAATTCATATGCTCCTCCTGTCCTTTTAGACCGCGATCGGAATATTCTTGATCTGTGGTCCTGCTTCGTAGTCTGTAATCTTAATATCGTCTGTTGTAAACTGGTAAAAATCCTTAATCTCCGGATTCAGCGTAAATTTTGGTGCCGGATACTGCGGACGCCGGATCAGCTCCTCCACAAGCGGGATATGCCTGTCATAAATATGCGCGTCTGCAATCACATGCACAAGCTCTCCTGCCTGCATGCCGCACACCTGCGCTAACATATGCATAAGCACCGCGTACTGGCACACGTTCCAGTTATTGGCTGCAAGGACATCCTGCGAGCGCTGGTTTAAGATTGCATTCAGTGCCAGCTTCTCATCCCCTGGCTTTTGTGTCACATTAAAGGTCATGCTGTACGCACACGGGTACAGGTTCATCTCATGCAGATCCGCGTGGACATAGATATTCGTTAAAATTCTTCGGCTGAAAGGATTATTTTTCAGGTCATAGATCACGCGGTCCACCTGATCCATCATTCCTTCCTTATACTGATGCTTCACGCCGAGCTGGTATCCATAGGCTTTTCCAATGGAACCATCCGCATCCGCCCATTCATCCCATACCGTACTCTTTAAGTCATGGATGTTGTTGGATTTTCTCTGCCAGATCCAGAGCATTTCTTCCGTGCAGGTCTTAATCGCGGTCTTTCTCAATGTAATCGCTGGAAATTCTTTCGACAGGTCATAACGGTTCACTACACCGAATTTTTTGATCGTATAGGCACTTGTGCCGTCCTCCCAGTGAGGTCTTACCTTCTCGCCCTCTGTGCTTACTCCATTCGTTAAAATATCGTTACACATATCTACAAAGATTTTGTCTGCCAGACTCATATCGTCTAATCCTCCCTCGTATATTCTGTCACTCATATAATACACGAATTGCTCTGCTGCAATGCAGCCTGCACAATTCTACTGACCTTTTGATTCTTGTATCATTTTAATAAATTTACGCGAGAAACGCAAGGAATACAGGCATATCTTATCAATTTTCACATATCCTTATAGTAAGCAAGGAATGGAGGCGTTAGGGTGAGTGCAAAGACAAAAATCGTGGTTCTTCGTATGAAGGAGCTGATCTTTACCGGAATACTGGCAGCTCTTGGAATTCTTCTTATCATCATGCTTGTTGTGGTGTTCCTTCCCAAAGGAAAGAATCCGCCAGAAAATGCAAAGAGCAGCGGAAAATATGAGCCGGGAGTATACACTGCAGCTGTCATGCTAAATGATTCCTCTTTTGATGTGCAGGTCGTTGTCGATGAAAACAACATCAACTCGGTATCACTTGTCAACCTCGATGAAACCGTGGAGACAATGTATCCACTTGTAAAGCCTGCGATGGAGGAATTGTCCCATCAGATCGTAGATACCCAGTCTCTGGACAATATTACATATTCCGAAAGCAGCCAGTATACGTCGATCGTTCTGATGAATGCCATCGAAGAGGCAATAGAAAAAGCATCACTGGACTGATCCGGTGATGCTTCTTCTTCCCTTTTTCCTTTATTAACAAATATGGACTCCGGGCTTACTGCTCGGTATCTCCATCCAGACTGCTTAAATAGTTATCAAGATCAGTTGTCGATACATGATACGTCTTTGCCGGCTTGTGGTCTTCATAATAATTATATCCGCTGACACCTGCCCAGGCAATAATTGCAAGAGCTACCACCCAGCCGCACACAACTGCTGCGACATGCTTACGCTTCTCTTTCGCTAATGTCTTCTTGCGGTTTGCTTTTTCTTTTTTATATTGTTCAACTTTTGCCTGACTCATCTTCTCATTCTCCTTCAAAGCTATTGGCTCTAATGGAATATATCTTACATGTTTTTTACATGAAATGCAACCTTTTTCCTTTTTTTAAAAAAGTGGTTGACAACTCTGGATTCCTTTGTTATTATAAATGAGCACTGTTGAGAACGCAGTACACAATAACATATGCGATAGTGGCGTAGTTGGTAACGCGCGACCTTGCCAAGGTCGAGACCGCGGGTTCGAGCCCCGTCTATCGCTCTTTTGAAGAGACATCCTGTGGGATGTCTTTTTTGTTTATTCTCAGACAGGACCACTCTCCCGCGGTGTGCGTTCTTGTCTCTGCGCCGCTGCTCCCTAATTCCAAATAAAAATTTCTAATCTTTTTCTAAACAATGTGAACACCATCTGAAAGTTTGTTAAGAGAATCTGATACTTCCGCCAAGGCCCTTGTTTTTCTGCTTTTTCGTGTTATCCTATGCGTATACCTGGTGCAGACATTGAAAGAATTCCAAAAAGCAGATTCAATTTCTATTAATTTCGCAAATGTCTGAATCAATCAATACGAAATGGAGGACTTCCTATGAAAAACGACTCTTTAAAAATCGCAGAGCTTCTGCTTGGATATATGTTACTTGCCACTGTCATTACCGGAAATACCACCGCTAACAATACATCTGGCTTACTGCAAGAAGGAACATTCCATAGTAGTACAGTGCTAGATTCCAACCATGCGTCGACCATGGATGCCGCTCATAAAAGTACAGATACAGAATCAGAAAGTCTGACATAAGAAAAAGTCCTGCTCCTGCTGCCCGCATCATACTTCCGGTCTGCGGCATAGCAAGAAAAATATGAACGCTTTTTGCAAACAGCATGGCAACAAAAAAGGAATACACATAAACATACGGCCGGAGTGCTCCTAAGACCATATGACGTTTTGCCGTAACGGCTGCTGTAATTCCGATCGCACATACCGGAAATAGAAAATCCCACACGGAAAGCGGCTGAATTTGCAAAAATACTGCAAGGAACAGGATATGTCCCATCAAAAAAGTCAGTATTCCTGCTAAAAACAGCTTTTTCTTTTGGATCATATAGTGGAAGCCGAGAAAAAGATCCCCAAAAAAACACATAAAAAATGCCGGAAGAAGCGAAAACAGCATCGCATGGCTGCCCTGTATGCCGGCATAGACTGCAGCCAAAAGAAATGCAATGCTTGCGGCTGCCTTGACTGGCACATAAAACCGTCTGTACTGCTTTTTTATCAGGACGGCAAGTAATGCCGCCACAAACACACTATAGATCAGAAATAATGCAAATAATTCCATTGTATCTCCTCCCCAAAAAAACTTCCTGATACTGCCCATTCCCAGTTTTTTGAAAAGCATCTGGCATCTAACCAATCAGATGAAGTGCCCCTGGAAGACACCGGTATGTAAGCTCGCTATGCATGCCGCAGTCTTCCCCATCAGCATGCACGATCATCTTTTTGTCGAGCCGGAGCATAAATTCCGGTTCCTCCTTCATGCGAAAGCCCTGGATTCCCTCCTGTTTTCCACATACAAGGCGCGGCAGACAAAAGAAGGTGCGCCATTTCGGAATTTCAGAGATTGAACAAATCGACAGCTTTCCATCTGTAAAGGAGGCATCCGGTGCCATCGGAACCCCACCACCCTCATAGGGCAGATTCATGACTGCTGTACAGATCATATGATGCAAATCCGTCACCCTTCCATCCGGATAATCAATTTCCGCTCTGGCTGTCTGCATCGTAAAAAGTGTCTCCACTGTAAGAAACACATAGGTAAGGCTTCCGAGGTGCATGGCATTTAACACCTTTTTAATCCGGGCGGACAATGCCTTTTTGCACACCTGGGCATCCAGCCCGATTCCAGAGCTGATCGCAAAAATGCGTTTTCCCGCGCCCTGGTCCCAGGAGACTTCACCAAGATCCACCTGCCGGAGCTGCTTTTTTACAAAAATCCGGTCAAGCTGCTCCTCAAGTGCCCCGGAAAGCCCAAGTCCCCTGCCAAGATCATTCCCGGAGCCTGTCGGAATCAATCCGATTTCCGTATTGTTAAAGTCACAGATTCCATTTAACACCTCATTGGCAGTCCCATCCCCTCCGACTACAATCAGTGATACCCGCTTACCTGCTTCCGCCGTGAGCTTTTTTGCAAGCTCCGTGGCATGCCCCTTGTATTCCGTCAGATATGCCTCATAGATAACCTCTCTTTTTTTCAGCTCCTGCTGTACCTTTTCCCAGATTTTCTTTGCTTTCCCCGTCCGCGAGCTGACATTTACAATAAAATAATACATAAAAATCCCCCATTTTCCTAAATTACCTTATGCCGCAGCCATTTTCCGGATAAAAACCGGATTGAAAAAATGATTCCGCGCAGCGTCCAGTCTGCAAACATTCCGATCCACACCGCCATCGGTCCAAAGCCAAGCCCGCGGATTAAATAGATGCAGAGTGCCACCCTGCAAAACCACATCGTAAGACTGGATGTAAGCATAGAAAAACGCACATCCCCGGCAGCCCGGAGTCCATAGCCTGGAATAAAGCCAAACACCCACACAACCGGTTTTACGATTGTGATTGCTGCAACCATCTGGAAGCACATTTTTGCACTCTCCGCTTCCATACCGCCCAAAAAGGTCACCGGCTTTGTAATCGCAAAAACAAACAGACACGACAGAATAATCACACCCTCTGCGATCTTGCAAAGTCTTACAATATAATATTTTGCTTCTTCGATGCGCCCGGCTCCAATACACTGCCCGACAACGGTCATAAGACCGATTCCAACGCCGATCGCCCCTACTCCGTTTAAGTTCTCAAGGATAATTGTCATCGCCTGTGCTGCAATTGCTGCTGTTCCAAGCGTCGAGACGCTGGACTGGATCGCAAGCTTGCCGAACTGGAACATGCCGTTTTCGATACCGGACGGAATTCCGATTGCAAGAATCTTCTTCACAAGGGAAAGCTCTGGCTTAAAATCACGGTAATGATCCAGAACAATTGGCTGCTTCGGCTTTCTTAAGCTGTAAAATACAACAATCATACAAAAGGCTCTTGAGAGCATCGTCGATAACGCCGCACCTGCGACACCGAGTTGGAAACCAAATATAAGGATAGCGTTTCCTGCGATATTCAACGCATTGGAGATCACCGATACCGTCATCGGATAACGGCTGTTTCCGCCTGCCCGGTAAAAGGCAAAGCCAGCCTCAAATAGTCCGATAAACGGAAATGAGATCGCCGTGATTAGAAAATATACCTCTGAATTCTGCATAACCGCAGCCTCCACCTGGCCAAACACCAGATGAAGGAGTGGTCTCCGGAACAGGATACACACTGCACTTAATACGGTCGAGATCAGAAGGATTGTAAAAACAACCTGTCTTGCCGTACGGTTACAATCCTTCAGATTCCCACTTCCAAGATACTGTGAGCAAAGGATCGTGCCACCTGCTGCAAGTGCCGAAAACACCTGAAGCACAAGCACATTGATGGAATCCACCAGTGATACTGCAGAGATCGCGGCACTTCCCACCTGGCTTACCATCATCGTATCCGCCATACCCATAAATGAATTCAAAAGCTGCTCGATCATAAGCGGAATCAGAAGTGCCTTTAGCGCTTCCTTTGTAAATAACGGATTTTCCCAATCAATCCTTGACGCATCGTATAGGATGCTTTTTCTTCTTTCTTTTGTAACGTTCAATTCTTTTCTTCTCTCTTATCTTTTCCAGATTTTCTTACATAGATATGACGTTGGGGTCAAAAGATGCCATACGAATTGTTCCGTACTTCGTACTCCCACAATTCTACCCAATATTCGCATATCGTGAAGCTGACGCTCCACTTTTATGCTCATATCGGGGCGGGTCATTAAGCCATAAAACCACTCCTGTGCAAGCACATCGTGGTTTCAGGCTTTTGACCCTGGCATCATAGATATTTATGCGGAAAACTGGCTGTTATACAGTTTGGCATAAAAGCCGTCCTTTGCAAGCAGCTCCTTATGATTTCCCTGCTCGATGATCTTTCCCTGATTCATGACAAGAATCACATCTGCCTCTCGGATCGTAGAAAGACGGTGTGCAACAATAAAGCTTGTTCTGCCCTTCATCATTGTAAGGAATGCATTCTGGATCTTCATCTCCGTTCTCGTATCAATCGATGAGGTTGCCTCATCCAAGATCAGCATCGGAGGCAGGCAGAGCATAACTCTTGTGATACATAAAAGCTGCTTCTGTCCCTGCGACAGATTGCCGCCATCCTCAGTAATTACCGTATCATAGCCATCCGAAAGACGCTTGATAAAGCCATGCGCATGCGAAGCCTTTGCCGCTGCGATCATCTCCTCTTCGGTTGCATCTGGTTTTCCCATAATGATATTATCACGGATCGTACCACTCTTTAACCAGGTCTCCTGAAGCACCATTCCGTAATTTTTCCGAAGACTTTTTCTTGTCAGCTCCTGGATCTTATGGCCGCTTACCGTAATCGTTCCCTCATTGGCATCGTAAAAACGCATCAGAAGATTGATAAGCGTTGTCTTGCCACAGCCAGTCGGTCCTACGATTGCCACACGCTGTCCCGGCTTTACGGAAAGATTAAAGTCCTCGATCAGCTTCTGCTCTGGATCATAGGAAAAATATACATGGGAAAGCGAAACACTCCCATCTGCTTCGGATAGCGATACCGCATCCTCCTGATCCGGCACCTCTGCATCCTCCTCAATCAGCTCAAAGATTCTTGCCGCACAGGCAAGTGCATTCTGAAGCTCCGTGATAACGCCGGAGATTTCATTAAATGGCTTTGTATACTGGTTTGCATACGTTAAAAAACAGGAAAGCTGTCCAACCGAAATTCCTCCAGTCAGTGCCGAAAGTGCACCGGTCAGTCCGACAGTCGCATAAACAATACTGTTTACGAATCTTGTAGACGGGTTTGTAATACTGGAGAAAAAGATCGCACGCAGCGAGCATTTCTGAAGTCTCCCGTTAATCTCGTCAAACTGCTCTAATACCTCATCTTCATGGTTGAATGCCTGGACAACCTTCTGGTTTCCGATCATCTCCTCAATTAATGCCGTCTGTTCGCCCCTTGTCTTCGTCTGAAGGCGGAACATGGCATAGGTTTTCTTTGCAATAAAGCTTGCCACAAATAAAGACAGTGGTGTAATGAGAACAACTGCAAATGTGATTTTCACATTGATTGTCAGCATAAAAATCAATGTTCCTGCGATCGTTGCCACACCGGAAAACAACTGGGTAAATCCCATCAGAAGTCCATCCGCAAACGTATCAACATCCGCAATGATACGGCTTACCATATCCCCATGGGAATGGCTGTCAATGTATTTCAGCGGAAGCTGCTCGATCTTGTCAAAGGCATCCTTACGGATATCCCGGACAATGCCATAGGTCATCTTATTGTTGCTGATATTCATAAACCACTGGAAAACAGCGGTAAGCACGACAACAACGGCACCTTGTCTTAAGATCACGAGCATGCCATCAAAATCCACTTGGCCTTTTTCAAGGATCAGGTCAATCGCACGGCCGGTCAGTATTGGAAAATACAGAGTCAGTGCAACACTTGCTGCCGCAAGCACAATGGAAAATACAAGAAGCGGGATATAATGCTTCATATAGTGAAGCACCTTGCGCATAACCGCCATCTGTCCTGTCTTCTTCTCCTTACTCATTTTTACCACCTGCCTTTAAATCTTCTTTTTTAAACTGGGATTCATAGATCTCACGGTATGTTTCACAATTCTCCAAAAGCTCCTCATGTGTGCCAAGTCCGACTGCATGGCCATCGTCAAGCACAAGGATCTGGTCTGCGAACTGGATGGATGAGGTCCGCTGCGATACAATAAAGATCGTTTTTTTGTCCTGCAGCTTCCGAAGTGCCACACGCAGCCTTGCATCCGTCGCAAAATCCAGTGCCGATGCACTGTCGTCGAGGATCAGGATATCCGGATCTTTTACGATCGCACGCGCAATTGTGAGACGCTGCTTCTGTCCTCCGGAAAGGTTTCGTCCATTCTGCTCAATCTCGTACGAAAGACCGCCCTCTTTCCCTGAAACGACATCTGCCGCCTGCGCCATTTCGATCGCACGGTTTAAATCCTCATCCGTGGCATCTGCATTGCCCCAGAGCAGATTGTCCCGGATCGTCCCCTGAAACAGCACTGCTTTTTGCATCACAGTTCCAATTTTATCCCGGAGTGCCGTTACATCATAATCCCTTACATCTTTTCCATTTACCTTAACGCAGCCCTTTGACACATCATAAAAACGCGGGATCAGATTCACAACCGAGGATTTCCCGGAACCGGTTCCTCCGATAATACCGATTGTCTGTCCCCTCATCGCCCTAAAGCTTATGTCTGTTAACGCTTCCTCACCAGCTCCTGCATAAGTCATGCAGACATGCTCAAATTCCACATAAGGAACTCCTTCTTTTGGATATTCTGCTCTCCTGCCTGCATCTTTCCCGTCTTTTTCTGCTCCTGTCTGCACGGCATCCCTGTCCGCGGTTTTTGATGTGATGTTCTTCGGAATGGAAGGGGTAAGCTCCATCACCTCTGCAATCCGGTTTCCGCATGCAATGGATTTTGTCACATTGATAATCAGATTGGCAAGCTTTATGAGCTCGACCAGAATCTGTGACATATAGCTGACAAGCGCAACGACCTCACCCTGAGTGATAATTCCTTTATAAACCTGTCCTCCACCAATCCAGATGACTGCGATAATCGACACATTGATAATGATATAGGTTGCCGGATTTAAAAATGCCGACAGTCTTCCAACAAGCATCTGTAAGCTTGTCAGCATCTCATTCTGCCCCTTAAAATCCACAATCTCATCTGCTTCCTTATTAAAAGCGCGGATTACACGCACACCTTCCAGGTTTTCCCTTGTCTTTGCAAGCACCCCATCAAGCGCTGCCTGCACCTTCTTAAACATCGGGATACTTGCCACCATAATTCCGAACACGACAACAGACAAAAGAGGTATCGTGACAACAAAAACAAGCGCTGCCTTGACATTGACCGTAAAGGACATCAGCATGGCACCAAACACAATAAACGGTGATCGTAAGAAAAGTCTTAGCACCAGATTAGTTCCTGACTGTACCTGATTGATGTCGCTCGTCATCCGAGTAATCAGTGTCGATGTTCCAACCGTATCCATCTCGGAAAAGGAAAGCGTCTGAATGTGCTTGAATAATTCGTGACGTAATTTGGTAGAAAATCCAACGGCTGCCTTTGCTGCAAAATACTGCGCCGTAATCGAACAGGTCAGTCCAATTGCTGCAAGCAGAATCAAAACTGCGAACATTTTTCCAATGTAGCCCTTGTCCCCCTGCGCAATTCCAACATCGATAATTGCTGCCATAACAAGCGGGACAATTAACTCAAAGGATGCTTCCAGCAGCTTAAACAACGGTCCAAGTACACTTTCCAGCTTATAGTCCTTTAAATATACAAGTAATTTTCTCATGCCAATTCAAAGCCTCCATTCAAAAGAGCTGCAAGGTCAAGAAGCAGTCCCTCCTCAGAAAGCACCTGCTTTGCATCCATGCCGCAGCGGTATGCCCCTTTTATATTCTCTGCCCGGTCATCAAAAAACAGGCAGTCCGCAGCATCCAGCCCATATGTATCAAACAGATATTCATAGATTTCCTTTCCCGGCTTTGCTTTATGCATCATATAGGAAACAGCCTCTCCATCTACGGATTTTAAAACCTCCGTTCCCTTCATATGCTTCTCATAAAGGCTTTTCGGATAATTGGAAAGAATGTAGATCCCATATCCCGCATCCTTTAATTCCTTTACCTTCCGCCATACCGCATGCCGCTCTACCTTCATCCGCTCACCGTGCTCAATAAACCAGCGGATATACGGACCGTGCTCCTTGTACTTTTCCTCAAAGCCGCGGATAATCTCCTCCTCCGTCTTATTCCAAAGATCATATTCCTGCCAGAGCGGATCGGAAAACATTTCTGTTCCGACCTCAAGTGCCAGCTTTTCACTCATTCCGTAATCGTACTG
>CAKRLN010000059.1 GCA_934359535.1 uncultured Lachnospiraceae bacterium | reverse complement strand
GTGTATATGAGGTTGATGAGCAGTCTGGAGAGGTGTTAAAAGAGGTGCTTTCACCGGAGGAGTATGAGGATGTATTCCGGAATGGAAATTATGAGGTGCATTCGAAGCTTTTGGATTTTTTGAAAAGCCATTGCGATTTTGATGGGACTGACATATAATAGTTGACGAATGGCGCGTGTGAACGGTAGAATACGAGATTCTGCGGATTTAAAACGTGATGACAGGATAGAGGAAAGAGATTATGACAAAAGATGTATTGATTTCGATCAGCGGCATTCAGCTTGCTGAGGAACTGGATGGAGAGCCGGTTGAAGTGATTACCTCCGGGGAATATTACCTGAAAAATGGAAAGCATTATCTTCTGTATGAGGAAGTGGTAGAAGGCGCAAAAAGCCCTGGAAAAAATATGATAAAAATCGGGGAAGACTGTATGGAGCTTACGAAAAAGGGTGTGACAAGCACGCACATGATCTTCCAGAAAAACCGGAAAAATGTGACTTATTATCATACCCCTTATGGAAGTCTTCAGATTGGTATTGATACAAGCCGGATTGATATGAAGGAGACGGATGGCCAGCTGCATGTTGAAGTGGATTATTCTCTTGAGGTGAATTATGAGCATGCGGCAGACTGCCACATTTTCTTAAATGTCAATGAAAAAGGGGATGAACGTTTCCATATTGTAAAAGAGAAGAAGTAAAATAGAAAAACCGCTTTCCATTCGAAATGTGAATTGGAAAGCGGTTCTTTTTAGTTCTTTTTTTTCGTTTTGGACGATGCTTCTTTCTCAGCTTTCAGTTCGGCATTTGCCTTATTGTATTTCTCCTGAAGCTTTGCACGGAAGCTCTTCTTGCCCTGTGGCTTCTCAAGTGGTCCGCGGAGTCCGCGTACCTGAGTGATGTAAAGGCCACTGACAGTTGCTTTTACTTCCTTCTTAAGCGGAATCTCGTCAAAGATCTGTTCATCTGCGATCAAGGTCATGATCTTAGGACCAATCTTGGCTTTGACGATTGGAAGCTTGGAACGGCGCAGATACTTCGGTGTCTGGTCGATGACCTGCTGAGGAAGACCGGAATCCTTAATACGGAGTCGCTTCTTATCTATAATCAGCATGGTAACACTCTGTGCTGCCGCTGCGAGCTGTTCGTCCTGTTCGTCTTTTCGTTTCTGTGCTTTTTTTCCGAAGAAATATAAAGCAACTGTAACCGCAATCAGGATGATCGCAATCACAAGCAATACGATGGTAACTGGGTGCATGGGTACTCCTCCTTTTTTTCGCTGGATAATATTGTATCATTGATTACTGGAAAAATCAACGGAATCCCTTTTATTTTTGGTGTGTTTATGGTATGTTAGTAGAGTTAGGTTGCTACGAACAGCAGCCAATGGAAGTAAGAAAGGTATTGATTATGAAGAAAAAAGTGATTGCACTTTTACTGTGCATGACAATGGCAGCAGCTTTTACCACCGGCTGCGGAAATGGAAAAGGTGATACAGAGGCTACCGAGTCCGCAAGGGAGACAGGAAGCGGATTAGAGAGTGCAAAAATTACAGTTGATGCGTCCAAACAGGTAACGATGCTTGGAAATTATGAAGGAATGGATATCTCCATTACGGGCGATTATTCCGTAACCGATGAGGCTGTAGAGAATCAGGCAATGTCTGTATTAAACAGTTATGGCTTAAGCTCGAAAGAGGTAACTGACCGTGATACAGTTCAGGCAGGCGATTATGTCAATGTGGATTATACCGGATATTTAGACGGTGAGGCATTTGATAATGGAGCTGCAACAGATGTTCTGATCGATGTGGATAACAATAAGGATGTGAAATCCGGAACAACATATATTGATGGATTTTCTGCCGGACTGATCGGTGCGAAAAAGGGAGATACGGTATCAAGCAATGTGACGTTCCCGGAGAATTATCAGTCCAGCGATCTTGCAGGAAAAGAGACAACCTTTGAATTTAAGATTAATGGTATTTATACACCGGTAACGCTTGATACACTTTCTGATGATGCGATCAAGGAGCAGTTTTCCGAGTCTTATCAGTTAAATACCGTACAGGAATTTAAGGATTATATCCGTTCTTATCTGGAATATCAGGCGAATTCCAAGAAGCAGAGCGCAATTGTATCGGAGATCCGTAAGAAGCTGCTTGCCTCCAGTGAGGTTGAGGTTCCGGATGAATATTTGAATGCGCGCGTGGATGATACAATCGCGATCGTCGGAAAACAATATGAGACGGATACACAGGATTTCGAAAGCTATTTATCCAGTCAGGGTACAAGTATCGATGAACAGAAGGAACAGTTTAAGTCAACACTTGAGGATCAGGTCAAGGAAGAACTTATTTTCCTTACAATCGCAGATAAGCAGAACATTGAGGTCGATGAGGATGGCTTTAAAGAATTTGTTGATAACTATGTAAGCACATCCCAGTACGGAAGCGATGCTGATGCGGTATACAGCTATTTTGGAAATGGCGATAAGAAGGATGGAAAGAGCTATTTAGAGAATGCTTACCGTATTAACAAGGCTGTTTCTTATGTTGTTGAGAAAGCCAATGTGACAGAGAACGCAAGCGAGGATGCAGCAGAAGAGACAACAGAGGCCGAATAAACGGAAACCAGAAGTATAGAATTAAGGGGATCAGAAGGAGAAACGAAGATGGAATTAACAAATATCAGAGAAATCTTCCGCAATCAGAAGAAATATGAAAACCAGGAAGTAACGATCGGAGGCTGGGTCAGAAGCAACCGTAATTCGAAAAATTTCGGATTTATCGTTGTCAATGACGGTACCTTTTTTGAGCCGATCCAGGTTGTGTATGCCGATGGGCTTGAGAATTATGCCGATATCCAGAAGATCAATGTCGGTGCAGCGGTTATCGTAACCGGTGAGCTTGTTCCGACACCGGAATCCAAACAGCCATTTGAGATTCAGGCAAAGAGGGTTGAGATCGAGGGCGCATCGACACCAGATTATCCACTTCAGAAAAAACGCCATACCTTTGAATATTTAAGAACAATCTCACATTTAAGACCGAGAACCAATACCTTTGAAGCGGTATTCCGTGTCCGTTCTTTATGTGCTTATGCGATCCATAAATTTTTCCAGGAGCGGGATTTTGTCTATGTACACACACCACTGATCACTGGAAGTGACTGTGAGGGCGCAGGAGAGATGTTCCAGGTTACAACAATGGACTTAAAGGATATTCCGAAAAACGAGGATGGAAGCGTTGACTATTCCAGGGACTTCTTTGGAAAACCAACCAACCTTACTGTATCCGGTCAGTTAAATGGTGAGACCTATGCGATGGCATTTAAGAATATCTACACCTTTGGACCGACCTTCCGTGCCGAGAATTCCAATACTACACGCCATGCAGCAGAGTTCTGGATGATCGAGCCGGAGATCGCATTTGCAGATCTTGAGGATGATATGATCCTTGCTGAGAGCATGTTAAAATACGTTATTAACTATGTACTTGAAAATGCTCCGGAAGAGATGGCATTTTTCAATAATTTTGTCGATAAGGGACTGCTTGACCGTCTGCACAATGTCGTAAGCAACGATTTCGCAAGAGTTACGTACACTGAAGCAGTTGAGATTTTATCCAAGCATAACGATAAATTCGATTACAAGGTATCCTGGGGCTGTGACCTTCAGACCGAGCATGAGCGCTTCTTAACCGAGCAGATTTATAAACGCCCGGTATTTGTAACCGATTATCCAAAGGAGATTAAAGCCTTCTACATGAAGCTTAATGAGGATGGAAAAACAGTAGCTGCCGTTGACTGTCTTGTTCCAGGAATCGGGGAGATTATCGGAGGAAGCCAGAGAGAGGAAGATTACGATAAGCTGTTAGAGCGTATCAATGAGCTTGGCTTAAAGGAAGAGGATTATAAATTCTATCTTGACCTTAGAAAATACGGAACTGCAAGGCACGCAGGCTTCGGACTTGGCTTTGAACGCTGCGTGATGTATTTAACCGGTATGGGGAATATCAGAGATGTTATCCCATTCCCAAGAACAGTCAATAACTGCGAGCTGTAATTCATTCTATTACGGTTTTCAGAATGACACAAAACGAAAAAGGAGTACCTTTCACACGATCGTGTGGAGGTACTCCTTTTTGAATATTAGATAGACAGTTGCAAAATTTATAGAAATTAAATTTGATTGTGAAAAGTGACAAGAAGATTAAGAAGACACTGGGGAGCGGCCGGTACTTAGCGACCGTACTTTGGTCGCTTATGTACCGCTGCCAGCGACACGTAGCGGAAGCGTGTCTTCGAAGATTTTTGTCACTTTGAACAATCTAATTGAGGCATGTGGAAGTTTCGCAAATGCTTTGTGAAATTTTAAACCAGTGCCCCATCCGGTGAAATGGTAACGACTTTGAGTGGAATGTTTTTTCCACTTGCAGCGATCGCTTTTTCCACCATCATGACAAGTCCGCCGCAGCATGGAACGGTCATGCGGGTTAAGGTGATGGAGTTGATCTCATTTTTTGCAAAGATAACAGAAAGCTTTTCGCTGTAGTCAGTGTCATCTAATTTTGGACAGCCGATCAAGGTAACGCGGTTTTTGATAAAGTCATTGTGGAAATTGCCGTAAGCATAAGCAGTACAGTCCGCAGCAATCAGCAGGTCACAGCCGTTAAAATACGGTGCATTTGGTGCGACAAGCTTGATCTGCACCGGCCATTGGGAGAGCTCGCTGTTTACCCGTGCATTTGAGGAAGTTTCCGGTTCGCTGTGCTTTAAGGTGCGCGCCATGGAACCCGGACAGCCGTGGAAAACAGGCTTCTTATCAGCAGGGGCTGCGTTTTTCCTTGCAAGATTGGCTTTCACGGCTGCTTCATCGTAGGCAGCCGCCTCACGCTCAATAAAGGAGATTGCATTTGTCGGGCAGTTTGGCAGACAGTCTCCAAGTCCGTCGCAATAATCATCGCGCATCAGCTTTGCCTTGCCGTTTACAAGACCGATCGCCCCTTCGTGGCAGGCTTTGACACAGATGCCGCAGCCGTTGCATTTTTCTTCGTTAATTTCAATTACTCTTCTTACCATAGTAGTGATCCTCCGTTATTTTCCATGTCTTGTATCATAATCGAATCGGATGAAAAAATATGTTGTTTTTCCAACAAATAAGACTTACAATAAAAGAAAACTGGCTGGCAATCCATGGTTGGGAGGATAAGGGCATGGGATTTTATCTGGATAGTGCATCTGCATATACGCTGTATAAAAGTGAAAAAGAAAGTCCATATTTTGTAGATAAAACACAATTATTAAAAGAACTGTTTCCATTTGTAGAAACGGGAAATAAGCATATCTGCATTACAAGACCGCGTCGATTTGGAAAAACGATCATGGCAAACATGATCGGGGCTTTTTTTGGCAGAGGATGTCCTGCCGGGGATCTGTTTTGTAATCTGAAAATTGCACAGGAGAACGGATATCAGAAACATTTGAACCAGCATCATGTGATCTATATTGATTTCAGCAGAAATGATGGCGAATGTGATACGTATCAGGAATATATCGGAACGATGAAAGAACTGCTCAGAGAAGACCTGAGGAATGCGTATCCGATGATCGGGTTTCGGGAGAATGGAACGGTGACAGAAGACCTGCTCCGCATTTTTGATCAAACGGGTGATCGTTTTCTTTTTGTGATGGATGAATGGGACTGCATTTTTCATAAAAGTTATATTACAGAGGAAGACAAAAGCAGGTATATTTCTTTTCTGAACGGACTGCTAAAAGACCGTCCCTATGTGGAGCTTACGTATATGACAGGAATTCTTCCGATTTCAAAATATTCCAGTGGCTCGGAGCTTAATATGTTTGCGGAATTTACCATGGTAAATTCTCCGATGTTTGAACAGTATTTTGGATTTACAGATGAAGAGGTCGATGAGCTGTATCAGCGGTATCAGATCCAGTGTACCAGCAAAAAAACAGTCCAGCTTGTGACAAGAAAAGGATTGCGGGACTGGTACAATGGATATTATACAAAAACTGGAATCCGTGTGTACAATCCGAGGTCGGTAGTTTTTGCACTGCAATTTAATAATCTTGCGAATTACTGGACGAGTGCAGGACCCTATGATGAGATCTATTATTATGTACGGCATAATGTGGCGGATGTTCGCAATGACCTTGCGCTGATGTCTGCGGGGGAGAAGGTTCCTGCAAAAATTCAGGAGTATGCGGCAACTTCCATGAATTTATCGACAAGAGATGAAATTTTTTCTGCAATGGTCGTATATGGTTTTTTAAGCTGCTTTGATGGAAAAGTATGCATTCCCAACCGCGAACTGATGGAAAAATTTGATGAAATGCTCGTAAAGGAGTCTTCTTTAGGGTATATAAACCGTCTTGCAAGGGAATCAGAGCGTATGCTTCAGGCGACGCTTGCTGGTGATACACAGACGATGGAGAAAATACTTGAATTTGCACATAATACAGAGGCTCCAATATTGTCTTATAATCATGAAACAGAATTGGCGGCAATTGTAAACCTTGTGTATCTTTCTGCAAGAGATCAGTATCGTGTTGAGCGGGAAGATAAGGCAGGAACCGGTTTTGTGGATTTTATTTTTTATCCTTATAAGAAAGGTGCAGATGGAATTATTTTAGAGCTTAAGGTAGATCATACGCCGGAAGAGGCAGTGCAGCAGATCATAAACAAAAAATATGCATTGCGTTTTGCAGCAAGAATGGGAGCAAGAGAAGCTTATACGGAAAGAATTCTTGCAGTAGGCATCGGTTATTTTAAGAAAGATAAGATTCATCGATGTGTGGTACAGGAATTGAAGGCAATGGAAACGGAAGAATGAATACGGGGAGGATAAGGGCATGACAATTACGGATTCCATGAGAAAGGCAGTGATTTTCCAGAATCTGAGTGATTCGGAGATCGAGGGGATGCTTCCATGCCTGAATGGAAAGGAACAGAAATTTGAAAAAAATGAGGTTATCTACCGTCCGGGCGATGCAATCCGGCGGATCGGGCTTGTGGTAAGCGGGGCAGTGCGCATTGAAAAAATTGATTACTGGGGCAACCGGAAGATTTTATCCGTGATCGAGCCGGGACAGATCTTCGGGGAAGCGTATGCCGGAATGAAGACTGTTCCGATGGAAATGGAGGTGCTTGCGGCAGTTCCGACAACCGTGTTATTTCTTGAGATTGGGAAAATCCTTACAACCTGTGGAAATTCCTGTGAATTCCATTCCAAAATGATCCGCAATATGGTTTATGTATTAGCAGAACGCAATTATAAGCTGACGCAGAAGATCGATCATCTGACACAAAAGACAACAAGGGAAAAGCTGCTTTCGTATTTTTCTGAACAGGCATTAAAGAGTAAGGGGCCGGTGTTTGAGATCCCGCTTGACCGCCAGCAGCTTGCGGATTATCTGAGCGTTGACCGGAGTGCGATGTCTACGGAGCTTGGAAGGATGAAGCGGGATGGACTGATTGACTACCATAAGAACCGGTTTACGTTAAAGCTTGGCGGGGAATAAGGTACTTTTCATGGGCTGTAACCGTTGCCAGTCACACTGTAGTGGGAATAGTAACAAGAATGCACAAAGGAGAAAAATACAGCTGATTCAGCCTGCCCATACATTTACAAATACCGTTTCCTGTGGCATAATAAAAGGTACGCATATTACGAATCGTTTCGATGGATGAAAACAGGAGGTACGAGTTATGTATCAGGAAATATCACAGCTACTTATGTATGGAGATCTGGAGCAGGACAGTATCCTGTATCAGCTTGGCGAGATTTTTCACCGTTATGACAAAGGTGATTACGATAGAATGGAGCTTGTGCGTGATATTAACACGCAGATCAAGCATCTGCTTAAGGTAGCGACAGATTATGGGTTTGATGATAATCTGTGGCACAATTATCTGACATTTTTCCTTATGATGAGCGAAAATCCGTTCAGCATGACCTGCGAGAAGGTTGGTGCGAGTGAGGGAACGGTAAACCAGCTTGTTGCAAATGATTTTAAGATTTTAAAGGCATTGTTTGATTATGATTTTTCTGGAATCGAGAAGGAGCTTGGAATTGATTGCTTCAGCAGGATTTCCAATTATCATGCGATCACAAAAAAAGACCTGATGTATAATAAGAATGTCAGCGAGAAGGTGCGTGCGTTGAGCAAAAAGCTTGAGGCAGCAGCAGACGAACAGGAATTTTTCGATGTGATTACCGGATTTTACAAGGATTATGGTGTTGGCATGTTCGGATTAAATAAGGCATTCCGAATTGAGGAGAATCCGGCAGGGGGTGTTATCTTCTGCCCGATCAATAATATGGATCAGGTTATGCTTGATGATCTTGTTGGATATGAGATCCAGAAGAAGAAGCTTGTTGACAATACTGAGGCATTTGTACAGGGAAGAAAAGCGAACAACTGTCTGTTATTCGGAGACAGTGGTACCGGAAAATCCACAAGCATCAAGGCAATCGTCAACCAGTATTATGATAAAGGACTGCGCATGATCGAGATCTACAAGCATCAGTTTAAGGATCTCTCAAGAGTCATTGCAGATATTAAAAACCGGAATTACCGTTTCATTATTTATATGGATGATCTTTCCTTTGAGGAATTCGAGATTGAGTATAAGTTCTTAAAGGCAGTGATTGAAGGCGGCGTGGAGACAAAGCCGGAAAATATTTTAATTTATGCGACATCAAACCGCCGTCACCTGATCAAAGAGTCATGGAACGACAGAAATGATATGGAGCATGAGAATGACAGACATCATTCCGATACGGTGGAAGAGAAGCTTTCCCTTGTCAACCGTTTTGGTGTTACAATCAATTATTCGAAACCGACACAGAAGGAATACTTTGACATCGTTGTAAACCTTGCAAAGAAGCAGGGCATTACCATGCCGGAGGAGGAGCTTCGCGCTGAGGCAAATAAGTGGGAGTTAAGCCATGGCGGAATTTCCGGACGTACCGCACAGCAGTTTGTTAATTATCTGGCAGGTCAGGAACAATAAAGCTCTTATAATAAGGAAGAACATATGTTATATCAGATCAGTAATGGCGCGGTCGCATTTGCGGACGAGGTCATTTTACACAATATTAATTTTGAAATCCGTAATACAGAAAAAATCGCAGTCGTTGGAAGAAACGGCTGCGGGAAAACAACCCTGCTTAAGCTGATCTCTGGAGAGGTCGATCTGGAGAAGCGGGACAGTGACGAGGATGTATTTATTGCAAAATCCGGAAATCCACAGATCGGTTATTTAAAACAGATTGCGTTTGAGGATACAAACATCACGTTAGAGCAGGAGATCCGGAAGGTATTCGCACCAATGGAGCTGCGCAGAAAGCAGCTAGAGCAGGCAGCAGCAGAGCTTGAGACAGATCATTCCGAGGCAAAGGTAAAGGCCTATACAAATATGGAAGAGAAGTTTCGAGAGGATGGCGGTTATTATTTTGAGAAAGAGTATGACGTTTTAATCCGGAAGTTCGGGTTTTCCGAGGAGGAACGAAAAAAGCCGCTTCGCGATTTTTCCGGAGGACAGCAGACAAAGATCGCGTTTATCAAGCTGCTTTTAAGCAAGCCGGACATTTTACTTCTTGATGAGCCTACGAACCATTTAGACATTACAACGATTGAATGGCTGGAGGGATATCTGAAAAATTATCCGAAGGCAGTCGTTGTTGTATCACATGATCGAATGTTTCTGGATCATGTGGTGGATGTGGTATATGAGATTGAGTATGGAACGGCAAAGCGTTATCCGGGTGATTACACACATTTTGTCGAGCAGAAGAAGCTTGACTATGATAAGCAGCTAAAGGATTATAATGCGCAGCAGAAGGAGATCGCAAGGCTCCAGCATATGGTAGACCGGTTTAAGAATAAGCCAACGAAGGTTTCCATGGCGCGTTCCAAGCAGAAGGCAATCGAGCATATGGACAAGATTGAGGCGCCGGACCGGTTTGACACAAAGACCTTCCATGCCAATTTCCAGCCGGCAAAGGAAACAGGAAATGATGTGCTTATGGTGAGCGGTCTTGCGATCGGATATGATCATCCGCTTTCGGTTGTATCTTTGGATCTGAAAAAGGGAGAAAAGCTCGGAATCCTTGGAGGAAATGGACTTGGTAAGTCAACCTTTTTAAAGACAATCGTAAAAAAGATCCAGCCTCTTTCCGGGGAATTCCATTATGGCACGAATGTTCAGATCGGATATTTTGATCAGCAGATGGCAATGTATCAGAGTGATAAAACGGTGCTTGACGATTTCTGGGATGAGTTTCCAAGTCTTCCAGAGACCGAGGTGAGAAATGCTCTTGGTGCATTCCTTTTTTCCGGGGATGAAGTGTTTAAAAATATCAACATGCTTTCCGGAGGGGAAAAGGTGCGCCTGGCGCTCTGTAAGATTTTGAAAAGACGCCCGAATGTGCTTGTACTGGATGAGCCGACAAACCATATGGATATTGTTGGAAAGGAAACGCTGGAATCCATGCTTTCGGAGTTTTCCGGTACCCTTATTTTTGTATCCCATGACCGTTACTTTGTAAAGAAAGTGGCAACAAGACTTCTTGTATTTGAGGATGGCACAACGAACCAGTATCAGTTTGGCTATGAGGAATACCAGGAGAAGCTTGACCGGGAAGCGGCCGCAGAGCAGGATGGATATAAGAGTACACCGGTGCTTGGCGGAAAAATCAGCATAAACGGAGCAAAAAATACATCCACGAATGGCGCGGATGTGGCATCCGGCAATACAAAAAAGGCATATTATAATCCAGGAAAGGAACGCTCAAAGCTGGAAAAGAAGGTAAAGCGTGCCGAGGAGGAGCTTGAGCAGAAGGAAGCAAAGCTGGAGGAATTAAAGGCAGAGCTTTTAAATCCGGAATACCAGTCCAGCTATTCGAAGCTCACGGAGATCCAGAATGAGATTGATGCGATGGAAGAAGAGATCATGGCAGATATGGAGAACTGGGAGGAGCTTTCTTCGCAGCTTGAGCAGCTTGATGGCTCTTTATAAGGAACAGACCCCCCACGATCTGACATATCGTGGGGGTTTTTACTGATTTTTGCAAGCCGCTGGTTTTGCCTGCTGGCATTATAACGTATGTAGTTTTTGCAATAGGATGTTATTGAAAATTACAAAAAAGACATCCATCCGGATGTCTTTAACTTAGCAGCTTGTAGGGGAATCGAACCCCTGATTCCGCCGTGAGAGGGCGGCGTCTTAACCGCTTGACCAACAAGC
>CAKRLN010000058.1 GCA_934359535.1 uncultured Lachnospiraceae bacterium | reverse complement strand
CTGCCATAGTAGACACATGGAATGCCCGGCATACCAAACGATACGGCATAGATTAAAGGCAGGTGCGCTGGATTATTTAAAATGCTTGCAATCCGGGTTACATCGTGGTTGTCGACAAACGACAGAAGATGCTTTCCTTTGTATAGGGTCCACTGCTCTGGGCCAAACTGGCGTAAGAGGGAGTGGTTGATCTCAAACATATTCATGCAGTTAAAGCTTGAATATAAGCCCTTGTAGCATTCGTAGTTCGTAACCGAATGAAGCATTTCATCATTCATGATCTGGTTGTAATCGCCGTGCAGTGTCTCTCCGACTAAGAAGAAATCTTCCTTAAGCTCTGTACAGAAGCTGCGCAGCCGGCGCAGAAAATCATGGTCAAGGCAGTAGGCAACATCGAGACGGAGACCGTCAATGTCAAATTCCTCCACCCAGCCGCGGATTGCAGAAAAGATATGTTTTATAACATCCTCGTTACGCAGATTTAATTTTACAAGATCGTAGTTGCCTTCCCAGCCCTCGTACCAGAGACCGTCGTTGTAATTGGAGTTGCCGTCAAAGGCAATCCGGGAAAACCAGTCTACATAAGGAGATGCCTCGCGGTTTTTTAAAACATCCTCAAAGGCAAAAAAGCCTCTTCCGACATGATTAAACACACCATCTAACACAACACGGATGCCTTCTTTGTGAAGATTATCACAGACCTCTTTGAAATCCTCGTTTGTGCCAAGACGGGTATCGATTTTTGTATAATTCCTTGTATTGTAGCCATGGGTGTCGGATTCAAATACCGGTGAAAAATAAATAGCATCCGCCCCAAGCTTTTTGATATGCGGGATCCAGTCGTTTACCTTTAAGATCCGGTGCTCTAAAACACCGTCATTCTCAAAGGGTGCGCCACAAAATCCCAAGGGATAGATCTGATAAAATACACTTTCATATGCCCACATAATCCTGCCTCCTGTCTGTTATGCTTATCCGAGAAGTGCTTTGTCTGAAGCAAACTCCTCGCCGGATACTTCCTCAAATTTCAGAAGAAGATCTTCTACAGTTAATGTTTTTTTCTCCTCACCGGAGATGTTTAATACGACCTGGCCATTATTCATCATAATAAGCCGGTTGCCATGTGTAATGGCATCCCGCATATTGTGGGTGACCATCATGGCGGTCAGCTTGTTTTCCGAGATAATCTTATCGGTAAGTGCAAGTACTTTTGCAGCCGTTTTCGGATCGAGTGCTGCGGTATGCTCATCGAGAAGAAGCACCTTCGGCTTCTGGAGAGATGCCATAAGGAGCGTTACAGCCTGGCGCTGTCCACCGGAGAGCAGACCAACCTTTGAGGTCATGCGGTCTTCAAGACCGAGGTCAAGCTCCTTTAAAAGCTCATGAAATCGTTCCTTTTCCGCCTTGGTGATGCCCCAGCGGAGACCGCGTTTCTGTCCGCGGCGAGCTGCAAGTGCAAGGTTTTCATCAATCTGCATTGTGGCAGTTGTTCCGGTCATCGGATCCTGGAATACACGGCCCAAAAAGGTGGCGCGTTTAAATTCCGGAAGCCCGGTGACATCTACGCCATCGATAAAGATCGCACCGTCATCGACTGGCCAGGTTCCGGCAACTGCATTTAACATTGTGGATTTCCCGGCACCGTTTCCACCGATCACGGTTACAAAATCACCGGGATCAAGCTTTAGGTTCACACCGTTTAAGGCATGCTTTTCGTTGATTGTTCCAGGATTAAAGGTTTTATGAACATTACGGATTTCTAACATCTTATTTCTCCTCCTTATGGGAAGCGGCACTGCTGTAGGAAGCAGAACGTTTTCCTGCTTTGGCAAAGGAGCTTTTACTCTTGCCCTTTAAATATGGAACCGCAAGGAAAATGGCAACAATGATTGCAGTAAACAGCTTTAAGTTATCACTTGGCATCCTGAGCCATAAAACGATTCCGATTACGATATAGTAGATAATTCCACCAAGGACAACAAAGATCAGACGGCCTTTGAAATCCATGTGTTTTCCAAGGATGGCATCCCCGAATACTTCGCCGATGATAACGGCAGCAAGACCGATTACGATACTACCGCGTCCCATGTTGACATCGGAAAAGCCGGAATACTGGGAGAGCAGTCCGCCGGAGAGTGCAACGATTGCATTGGAAAGGGAAAGTCCGATCAGCTTCATATTGTCAATGTTGATTCCCTGTGCGCAGCTCATGGCAGGGTTGCATCCGGTTGCACGGATGGCAGAACCCTGCTCGGTACCGAAATACCAGTACAGAAGTGCGATGATGACAGCAGCAAAGAGAAGTGCGGTCAGGATTGCCGCTGTCAGATTGCGGGAGGAGAGGACCAGCGTATATTTATCAACGCTTAATGCCTGGTTTGCATGGTGGTCCATAATATTCAAATTGATGGAATACAAAGCAATCTGTGTCAGGATTCCGGCAAGGATTGGCGGGATTCCAAGCTTTGTGTGTAAAAGACCTGTGCATAGCCCGGCAAGAAGTCCGGCAATGCATGCAATAAACAGGGAAAACCAGATATTGTGGCCGGAAACTGTTAACATAACCGTCACGGCACCGCCGGTCGCAAAGGAACCGTCAACGGTCAGATCTGCAAAATCCAGAAGCCGGAAGGTGATATAAACGCCAAGCGCCATAATTCCCCAGATCAGGCCCTGTGCAATATTGCCAGGCAGCGCATTCGTAAATGCGGCTGGATTCAACGATGAAAAATAGTTGATGAAAAACATGAGTGTTACCTCTCCTTTTTGTAGATTATTTTACGTCAAGAACTTCGTAATCGTCCGGTACTGTGATATTTAAAGCATCAGCGCGGTCAGCGATGTATTCTTTGGTAAATTTTGGTGCTGTTTTGATCTCCATTTTGGAGATGTCTTCCCCGTTTACCAGAATATCATATGCCATTTCACCGGTTGTGTATCCAAGGTCATAATAGCTGATGGACAGTGTTGCAACACCACAGCCCTTTGCAAGTCCTTCCTCACCGGCAAAAATCGGAATGCCAGCAGGAGAAGCAACGTTGTTGATTGCTTCAGTGCAGGAAGCAGCAGTGTTATCGGTCGGGATGTAAATGACATCGGAGTTATCACAGGCATTCTGGGTAACCGAAGCGACATCGTTTGTGTCAGAGAAGGTATATTCCTTTACCTTGTAGCCCTTTTTCTCCAAATAGCCGGACATCGTTGTGGACTGGTAAATGCTGTTTGGCTCGGAAGAACAGTAGAGGATACCAATTGTTTTGGCATCCGGGAACAGCTCCGCGATGCAGTTTGCCTGCTCATCAAGAGGCGCAAGGTCTGTTGTTCCGGAAATGTTTTTCCCGGTTGTTCCGGTCCAGTCAGACATGTCAAGCGCTGTCGCATAGTCTGTGATTGAGGTTCCGAGTACTGGGATTGTATCGGTTGCAGAGACAGCAGCCTGAAGTGCGGCAGTTGCATTTCCAAGGATCAGGTCATAGCCATTTGTTGCAAACGTTGTGCAGATGGTAGAGCAGGTTGGGGCATCCCCGGCAGCATTCTGCTCATCGAATTTGACATTGCTTCCAAGCTTATCGGTCAGCGCGTCCTTAAATCCCTCAGTTGCAGCATCTAAAGCCTCATGCTGTACAAGCTGGCAGATACCAATCGTGTATGTTTTGCCGGAGGTGCTGCCACCGGCAGATTGTGTGTTATCGTTTGTGCTCTGGCTTCCACAGCCTGCAAGAGATAAGGTCATTGCAGCTGCAAGAAGGACAGAAGCAAATTTTGTTGCTTTTTTCATAAGAAATCCTCCATTTCATAAATGCATTTTAGCTTTTTGCTAGTTTAAAGCATCAAAGCACTGAATGAGTAAATTATAGGCTTAAATGCCTAAAAAGTCAATGACAAGCAGCTTCTCCTATGGTAAGGTAAAATGGAAATGAAAACAGGAAAGGAGTATGGCTTGGGGGGAAAAAGAAAAGAATATCTGGATGCTGTATTGGCGCTTATTTATCCACCGCGGTGTGTGGCCTGTGATGAGGTGCTGCCATATGAAAACCGGGTGCGTGCCGGGAGGAAAGCTGGAACGGAGGCATCTGGGACAGAGGTATCTGGTAAGGAAGTATGGGATTGGGTACATCCGGAGTGCCAAAAAAGCTCCAGGTGATCACAGAGCCGGTCTGTATGAAATGCGGGCAGCCGGTCGATCATATGCGAAAGGAGTTCTGCTTTGACTGTGAAAAAAAGCATCACCGCTATATCCAGGGAAAAAGTATCTTCCTATATAAAGGGGATATGAAGCAGTCAATGTACCGTTTTAAATATGCCGGAAGGCGGGAATACGCTGGCGTATACGCAAGGATTGCCTCCAAAAATTATGGGGCATGGATCAGGCAGCATGGAATCGAGGTGTTCATTCCGGTTCCAATGTATAAAAAGAAGCAGAGAAGACGCGGCTATAACCAGGCAGAGGTGTTTGCAAAGGCACTTTCAGAAGAATGTGGCATTCCATGCAGGGCGGATCTCTTAGAACGGGTGAAAAATACCAGACCGCAGAAGCAGTTAAATGACATAGAAAGAAAAAATAATCTTAAAAATGCTTTTCATGTATCGAAAGATATTGTAAAATATAAGTATATTTTATTAATTGATGATATTTATACGACAGGAAGTACTATAGATGCAGCAGCAGAGGCATTGCAGCTGTCTGGGGTCAGGAATATATATTTCCTGAGTATCTGTATTGGAAAAGGCATATGAGGAGGCGCGGCAATGGAGGTAACAAATTGTAGAGAATGTGGTCGGTTATTTAATTATATTTCAGGACCGAGAAGATGCCCGGAGTGTCAGAAGAAGCTGGAACAGAAATTTCAAAATGTCAAAGAATTTTTAAGACAGAATCCGGATTCGTCGATCAGTGAGACCGCAACGGAGAATGATGTATCCGTTAAGCAGATCAAGCAGTGGATCCGGGAGGAACGCCTTGTGATCTCAAATGGTGTGGCGGAAGGAATCATCTGTGAGAATTGCGGTAAGCCAATCAATACCGGAAGGTACTGTGAGGCATGTAAGAAGAATATGATGGAGACTCTTTCGAGTGCATATCCTTCCAAGGGAAACAGCAGCCGGGAAGGAGCAGCGAAGGACAGCTTTTCGAAAGAGAATGATAAAATGAGATATCTGAAATAAGTACAGAAGACATGGGCTGTGGAGCAATCCACGGCCTTTTCTAATAAGAAACATTTGGAAAATGCGGTATGGTATGGTATAATGAGCGGAGCAAATTATATCCGCGGGAGATTCAGGAGCTTTTATGATTAACGAAGAACGTGTGAAGGAATTGTATGAAATTTCACTTTACGATTCCCAAAAAGCCAAAAAATACAGCCAGACCGGCAGATATTACAGAAGTGATTATATCGGCAGGGAAATGATAAAGAGCATTTTTACCGGAAGCATTGCATATATACTCTGCGTTCTTCTCTGGATTTTTTATGACCTGCCGCATATTTTAGAATCAATCAATTCACTTGATGTGATACAGATCGCAGTGAATTTTACGATTTATTATGTTATTTTTCTGACCATATATGAGCTTATTACCTATGTTATATATGCATACCGGTACAAGAAGGGGCGGCAGGAGCTGAAGAAGTACTGTGGCCACTTAAAGAAGCTCAACAAGCTTTATGAGCGCGAGGAGAAGCTGAAAGCAAAGTAGATCCGGATTGTTTTCCGGAACAGCCAAAGGAGGAACCCGATGACGAAGCTATTGGAATATAAGGATAAAATTATCCATTTTTATGAAGAATATGAGACCTATGTCTATCCAGTGTTTAAGTTTGTGATTGCATTTACAATATTCTGGATGATCAATACCAATATTGGTTTTATGACACAGATCAGTACGCTTCCGATTGCACTGATCCTTGCACTTGTGTGCTGCCTGCTTCCACAGAATGGAACCATCTGGATCGCAGCGATTGTTATTATCGCAGATATGTATGCGCTTTCCGCAGAGGCAGCGCTTACAACAGTTGTGCTTTTTGTAGTTGTATACTTTATTTATTTTCGGTTTGTACCAAAGGACAGTCTTGGAGTATTACTTACGCCAATCGCTTTTAAGCTCAATGTTCCATATATTGTGCCGGTTGGAACGGGATTGCTCCAGGAAGCATATTCGGTTATTTCCGTTGTGTGCGGCACGGTTGTCTATTATTTTTTAGAGGGAATCCACAGAAACAGCACAACACTTGCAACAGCGCTGACGGAGGACAGGGCCGGAAGTACATCGAAATTTTCCGTGTCAGTCGGACAGCTGTTAAACAATAAGGAGATGTTCCTTGTGATCGGAATTTTTGTGGCGGCATCCCTTGTGGCATATTTTATCCGGAGAACAACGATGGAGCATGCATGGAGCATTGCGATTGCAGCCGGAATTCTGCTTGAGGTGCTTGGGTTATTTGCAGGCTACCTGATCCTTGGAATCACTGGTAAGACCGTAAATCTTATTATCGGCGGCATTCTGTCCCTTGTGATTGGAGCAGTCCTTCAGTTCTTTTTTATGAATCTGGATTATGCAAGAACTGAGCGGGTACAATTTGAGGATGACGAGTATTTTTATTATGTGAAGGCGGTACCTAAGAAAACAGTTGCAGTTCCGGAGAAGACCGCAAAGCATTTTGGCAATACAGCAAGCATGGGCAAACGCATTGATCACAGCAAGAAACCGCTCAGTGAGGAAGATGAAGAGATTGCAAGAAAGGTGTTTGCAAAAGAGCTGGATATTGACGAAAAATTTCTAAAATAAAAGCAAAAAAATTCAGGAAAGGAGAGGCAGTATGAATCAAATTATGGATACGCTCCGGCAGTTTCAGGAAAATATTCACAATAATTATAATCTTCCGGATATCCATTTTGGACTGACGGATGCGGTTGAAATACTGATCATATCGTTTCTGATCTATCATGTGCTTCTCTGGATCCGTGATACAAGAGCATGGAATCTGTTTAAGGGAATTATTGTAATCCTTGGCTTTGTACTGCTTGCAGCAATTTTCCAGATGAACACGATTCTGTGGCTCGCGGAAAATACGTTTAATGTTGGCATTATTGCACTTGTTATTATTTTTCAGCCGGAGCTTAGGCGGGCACTTGAGAATATTGGAACGAAAAATCTATTCGGAAATCTGTTTGTTTTGAACAAAACCGATGAGGCAAAGTTCTCGGATCATACAATCGATGAGCTTATCAAGGCAAGCTATGCAATGGGCAAGGTAAAGACCGGTGCGCTCATTGTCATTGAGGACGATATTAAGCTGGACGAGTATATCCGTACCGGAATTGATGTGGATGCAATTGTTTCAAGCCAGCTTCTGATTAACATTTTTGAGAAAAACACACCGCTTCACGACGGTGCGGTGATTATGCGTGGAGACCGTGTCGTGTCTGCAACATGTTATCTGCCTCTTTCGGACAGCATGTCCCTGTCGAAAGATCTTGGGACAAGACACCGTGCAGCAGTTGGTGTCAGTGAGGTAAGTGATTCCCTGACAATCGTTGTATCCGAGGAGACCGGAAAGGTTTCGGTTGCAATAAGAGGGCAGATTTATCACAATGTGGATGCAGAATTTCTGCGCAGCAAGTTAAAGTATATGCAGAACCGCAATCAGGAGGTAACACGCTTGGAACGGCTGAAAAGGAGGTTATTGAATGGTAAAAAAGATTCTGAAAATACTGACAAATAACCTCGGATTTAAGCTGCTTGCAGTAATGTTTGCATTTACGATGTGGCTTGTTGTCTACAATATCAATGATCCAAGCTCCAGCAAGACCTTTACTGCAACGGTGAATATCCAGAACGCCCAGGCAGTCAGCAACATGGGAAAGTGCTATGAGGTGATTGATGGAACCGGAACGGTAAGTTTCCGCGTTACAGCCAAAAGAAGTATTTTAGAAAAGTTAAATTATTCTGATTTTACAGCAACCGCAGATATGAGTCTTATGAATGTAAGCGAGGATGGAGCGGAAGGCAGTGTTCCGGTATCGATTGCCGCAACCAATTATACGGCTTCGGTTAAGATCAATGGTCTGATTAAATATTTAAAGGTATCGCTTGAGGATCTGCAGGAGAAGCAGTTTGTGATCACCGCAGATACGAAGGGGAAGGTTGCATCCGGATTTACGCTTGGGGATGTGAATGTATCCAATCCGAATGTGATTAAGGTATCGGGACCGGCATCCATTGTCAGCGAGATCAGTTCGGTTGTTGCAACGATTGATGTCAGCGGAATGTCAGTGGATATTTCGGATAACGTTGTTCCGGTGTTCTATGATAAGAATGATGAAGTGGTCGATACGACAAAGCTTACGTTAAGCAATAATACGGTTACGGTATCCGCCAAAATCTTAAGCACGAAAGAGGTGCCGATCAATTTCAATACCTCGGGAACTCCGGCTGACACGTATTCAGTAGTCGGGATCAGCTGCAGCCCGGAGACGGTTCAGATCAAGGGCAGCTCATCGGTGTTAAATCCGATTACATCCATTGATATTCCGGGAGAGGTCATTGATGTCAGCGGGGCAAACCGGGATATTACAACAACGGTGGATATTTCGGAATACCTTCCGGATGGTGTGACACTTGCGAAAAACACGCAGGCAAGCATTTCGGTTACGGTGCGGATTGAGCCATATGTGACACAGAATTACAGTATTCTGGTCTCAAACATTACAACAAACGGTCTGGACAGCGAATATACGCTTTCCTACAGCCAGAGCAGCTTTCCAGCGGAAATCAGCGGAATGTCAGGCGATCTTTCCCAGTTAAATGCGGCATCGATCAAGGGCAGCATTGATGTGACAAGGCTTGGAGAGGGAACGCATACTGTACCGGTAACGTTGGATCTGGATGATAGTAAATATATCCAGAAGAACGTTACGACAGAGATTACGATTACGAAGAAGCAGACTGTGACAGAAAGCAGTGGGCAGCAGACGAATGGAGCGTCTGGCTCAGACACCGGCAGCACAGGAACCACAGACAGCACGGGAAGCGGAGAAAGCAGCGAGAATAATTCTGCCTCTGAGAATTCCGGAAGCAGTACCGGAACAGAGAATAACAGTGGAGGCAGTGCGGCAGGAAGTGGAACCGGAAGCTCCGAGAATACAGATAAAACGCAATAATACAGACAGTTGAGTGAAAGATAGAAGCTAAGGGAGAGAAAAAAGTGGTAAGTCAGAAAATAAAAATCATGAATCCGACGGGGCTTCATTTAAGACCCGCGGGCAATTTATGCAAGGAAGCAATGAAATACAAAAGTCTTATTACATTCGAGCATGGAAATAATACAGCGAATGCAAAGAGTGTGCTGAGTGTGCTTGGTGCATGCATCAAAAGCGGAGATGAGATCAATCTGATCTGTGACGGTGAGGATGAAAAAGAAGCGCTTGAGGCACTGACAAAAGCAATCGAAGAAGGGTTAGGCGAATAACATGTTAAATTACACAAGGTATAAAAGAGTTCCTGTTTTACATTATCCAGAGCGTACATGGCCGGGAAAAGAGATTGAAAAAGCACCGATCTGGTGTTCGGTTGATTTAAGAGATGGCAATCAGGCACTGATTGAGCCGATGAATGTAGAAGAGAAGATGGAGATGTTCGAGCTTTTAGTGAAGCTTGGCTTTAAGGAGATCGAGATTGGTTTCCCGGCAGCATCCCAGATCGAATATGACTTTTTAAGAAAGCTTGTGAAAGAGAACCGGATTCCGGATGATGTGAAGGTACAGGTACTGACTCAGTGCAGGGAGAATCTCATCGACAGAACCTTCGAGGCAATCGAGGGAATCAAAAACGTCGTACTGCATATTTATAATTCAACATCAACATTACAGAGAGATGTCGTGTTCCATATGGAACGTGAGGAGATTATAAAGATCGCAGTTGATGGAACAAGAATGGTTAAGGAGCGCATGAAAAGCTTTGACGGCAATCTTCAGCTTGAGTATTCTCCGGAAAGCTTTACCGGAACCGAGATGGATTTTGCACTTGAGATCTGTACAGCAGTGCAGAAGGAGTGGGATCATGCTAACGAAAATCCGATTATTTTCAACCTTCCTGCAACTGTCGAGATGAATACCCCAAATGTTTATGCGGATCAGATTGAGTGGATGAGCAGAAATTTTGAGGACAGGGAGCACATTATTTTAAGTGTGCATCCACATAATGACAGGGGAACCGGTGTTGCAGCAACAGAGCTTGCACTGCTTGCCGGTGCAGACCGTGTCGAGGGAACGTTATTCGGAAACGGAGAGCGTACCGGAAATGTGGATATCCTAACGGTTGCATATAATATGTTTTCCCAGGGAATTAACCCAAAATTAAATCTTGAGAATATCAATGAGATCATTGATGTCTATGAAAGATGCTGCAAGATGTCAGTCGGAATGCGTCATCCGTATGCTGGAAAGCTCGTATTTACGGCATTTTCCGGAAGCCATCAGGATGCAATCAACAAGGGCGAGATGGCAATGAAGGAAAGAAAGCAGGATTGGTGGGAGGTTCCATATCTTCCGATTGACCCGGCAGACGTCGGAAGGGAATATGAGCCAGTTGTGAGAATTAACAGCCAGTCCGGAAAGGGCGGGGTTGCCTTTGTCATGAATACGGTATACGGTTATAAGCTTCCGAAGGAAATGCAGAGAGAATTTGCAGATGTGATCCAGAGCATTTCTGAAAAGGAAGGCGGAGAGGTATCTCCGTCACGCATCATGGATGCATTCGAGAAGAATTACCTGAAATTAAAGGAGCCGTTTACCTTTGTTTCCTTAAGCTCCCGCGACGATCATGACGATGATGACACAAAGGTTGTGTTAGATTTTAAATATAAGGGAGAAGAGATCCATTCTGAGGCAGGCGGAAATGGTCCGATTGATGCGGCAAAGCTTGCAATCCGCCAGTGTGTACCAAGTGTGGATATCACGATCCTAAATTATGATGAGCATGCATTAAGCGAAGGAAGCCATGCGAAGGCTGCATGCTATATCCAGATGCGGGATAACAGAAGCGGCAATGTGACGTTTGGTGTCGGTGTAAGCTCAAATATCACAAGAGCTTCAATCCGTGCAGTATTTTCTGCATTAAACCGTCTGTCCGCAATGGAGAATTATTAAAAAATGGCATCAGACTGCCAGGAGTAATTTTATTATGAGAATAAGAGAACAGTATAAGCATTTGCTGAACTTTACAGCGAATATTGTAACCCTGATCGTAGATGCCGTCCTTTTCGGGCTTGTGTGGTATAACTATTACGCAAGCTGGGAGATGGATAACGG
>CAKRLN010000057.1 GCA_934359535.1 uncultured Lachnospiraceae bacterium | reverse complement strand
ATTACAGCCCCTGCCTCGAAGAGGCACTTTTCATGGGCTGTAATCGTTGCTGGTCACACTGTAGTGTGAACAGTAACCGCTTCCATGATAGACGAATGAACTGCATCTATTTAAAATAATCAAGTGTTTTGCTGAGTTCTTTTGATTGTGCCTGCATCTGTTCTGCCATATTGGAAACGCCATGCATCATAGTATTTAATTCATCAATGTTTGCGGTCATCTCCTCGGTGGCAGCGGCATTTGCGGAGCTGACATCGCCAAGACCGTTGCTTGCCTGCATGATATTATCATTTAATAGAACCATCTGATCGACCTGATTTTTGATGTCCCCGGCCTTTAGGGCAGTCTGGTTAATCTTGGAATTGAGACTCTGGAATTCATCCAGAACCAGTGCGATCGCATCCCTTTGGCTATGGTTCTGCTCGACAATTTCATTGGAATCACTTACGCAGGAATTACATTGATTTACCAGCTCAGAAATGATCGTTTTGATATTGTCAAGCTCCTTCTTGGTATTATCCGAAAGAACACGGATTTCTTCGGCTACGACAGCAAAGCCTTTTCCTGCTTCTCCGGCTCTGGCAGCTTCGATGGAGGCATTTAAGGAAAGAAGGTTGGTCTGGCCAGAAATATCTTCAATCACAGAAATGATATCGCTGACTTTATCAACAACATCACTGACTTTTCCGATACGTACAGAAATTGTGTTGATGCCGGTATCCATTTTCTCGCTGCTTTCCTGCATCTGGAGTATTTTATCATTCATGGTCTGGCTGCTTGTCTGAACGGCAGCAGTCTGTTTCTGAATATCTGCAACAGAATCATCAATTCCCTGCGCCTCCGTGGACATGGTACCGAGATTGCCATTAATATCGGAGATAGAGCCAACCATATTGGTAGAGCCTTCGGCAATATCCTGAATCGCACGGGAAATTTCGTTATTGGCAGAGAGCGTCTGACCGCTTGTTTCATTTAAGTGGTCACTGCTTTGTGCCATAATATCACTTGCAGAACGTATTTTTGCTACAATATCGTGAAGCGTGCCGGTCATGGACTGCATTTCTTCGGTGATCAGACCGATTTCATCGTTTGATTTCCGCATTTGTGTGAAATCGGTATTTAAGTTACCCGCAGCAATCTGTGCAATTGACTGGCTTAAAACAGTCAGAGGCTTTGCAATTGATTTGCTGAACAGATAAGCAATGATAAAAGCGGCGGCTATAATACCGAGCAGAATAAATCCGGAAATCCGGGTAATGTCGTTAATCCCTGCAAGAACGTCCGACTCATCAGCGCTTACGACAACAATATCGTTATTGTCCAGTATGATGTAAGCAGCATATTTGGTAACACCATTAAAAGTGTAATCGATGATTGCAGGTTCCGGATGTTTCCCAGCATTGATCTGTTCGACAAGCCCTTTGACAACACCGTTTTCAACCGGCTGTCCAACCTTGTCCTTTGTTGGGTGGTAGAGCATTGTCCCATCCGAGGAAACAACATAGACGTAGGAGCTGTCTACACCGTTTAGCTTTGTATCTCCAAGAATGCGTGCATATTCCTCGTAGGGCAGAGAATTATTATCCTGAATGCGCATTTCGTTCGACACAAGCTCGGAGGAGTTTTGTGCCATATTCATCATGCTGTTTTTGACAGAAGAACGGATCAGGATTCTGGAATTATTTACCACCAGGATAATGCTGATCAGGTTCGAAACAACTAGCATGGCGACAACCATGGCGCACAGCTTGAATGCAATGGATCCGTATTTTTTCTTGTTATGTAGTCGCTTTTCCATAGGAAAATCCCCTTTCGTATTTATATCTTTATTGTACGCGAAAAAGGCGAGTTTACAAGAGTCAGGATAAAAAAAACAATTATTTTTATACAGTTCACTCGTCAATCATAGAAGCAGCCATTATGCTTGCATAAAAATGCTGTTGGATATTGTATACAAAAATGGGAGTGTGTCGAAAGATATAGAAAAATGAACTTTGGTACTAATGCGTCTTGTGACCTTCTGTTTATTTTTGCAAAATTAGCATGTTAATTGACTAAACTGCTTGAACTATGCAAGTAAACTCTTTATAATGTGTGATGTTGGTGGAAATGCCGGAAGGCGCATGGAAAGCCAACGGAAACGTTTTCAGTAAAGATCTAACAGGGGTATAAATAAATATGGAAAAACCAATCGGATTTGGCCGCAAAAAGCGGCTTGGAGATCTGCTTGTTGATGCAGGAGTCATCACGCAGGATCAGCTGATGGCGGCTTTGCAGTTACAGCAGACGGAGAAAAAGGGAAACCGTCTCGGAGTCGTTCTGATTGATATGGGGCTGACCGATGAGAAGCAGATCATGCGCGCGCTGCAGCAGCAGCTTGGAATTGCGGGAATTGATTTGTCAAATATCCGCATTCCAGAAGATGTGATAAGGCTGTTAGAGGAGTCGGTTCTCCGCAAGTACAATCTGATTCCATTCCAGTTCAGTGAGAAAAATCCCAACCTGCTGAATGTTGCAATGAGCGATCCGCTTGATATCCGTGCAATGGATGATATATCCATTATCACGGGACTTCAGATTGAAAGCTATGTTGCGACACCAAGTGATATTGCGGCGGCAATCGACCGCTATTATGGCAATGCAGAAGCACTCCGTGTTGCCGAGCAGTATACAAGGGAGCGCGAGGAACAGGAAAAGGCAAAAGCAGTTGAAACAGTAGATGAGACCAATATCCAGCAGGCACCAATTGTAAAGCTTCTTGCCCAGATCATTGAACAGGCAGTACATAAAAGAGCCAGTGATATCCACATCGAACCGATGGAGAATCAGGTGCGCATCCGCTTCCGTGTAGACGGAGTGCTTCATGAAGCCATGCGCCATGACATATCACTGCATGCGGCACTGATCGCACGAATCAAGATCGTCAGTGGTCTTGATATTTCAGAAAAAAGACGTCCGCAGGACGGACGGGCAACAAGTATCGTAGACAGGCAGGAATACGATATCCGAGTATCGGTCCTTCCAACCGTCTATGGGGAAAAAGTCGTAATGCGGCTTGCACAGAAAAAGGCATTAACGATGGATAAGCGTGATCTGGGATTCCCGGATGACGAATTAGCCAGATTTGATCATATATTAAGCCATCCGAACGGACTCATTCTTGTAACGGGACCGACCGGAAGTGGTAAATCAACAACACTGTATACCGCCTTAAACGAATTAAACGTAGAGGGCGTCAACATTATTACGGTAGAGGACCCGGTAGAAGCAAACCTGAATGGAATCAACCAGGTACAGGTCAATGAAAAAGCCGGACTGACCTTTAACAGCGCACTGCGTTCCATTTTAAGACAGGATCCGGATATCATCATGATCGGTGAGATCCGAGATCAGGAAACAGCAGAGATTGCGGTAAAGGCATCCATTACCGGACATCTTGTAGTAAGTACACTGCATACGAACAGCTCCGCAAACACCATTACCCGTCTTGCGGACATGGGAGTGGAGAATTATCTGATTGCAGATTCCCTTGTGGGGGTAATTGCACAGCGTCTGGTGCGCCGTGTATGCCCGGTATGCGGGGTGATTGTAGAAGCAGATGAGGCCGAAAAGCGTACGCTTGGACAGGACCCATCCAGAAGAGTGCTTTTAAGGAAGCCGGGGAAGAAGGAATGTGTCCGCTGTGGTGGAACCGGATATTACGGCCGAATCGGTATCTACGAGGTCATGCCGGTCAATTCAGAGCTCCGTCAGGCAATAAGCCGCGGAGAGAATGCGGATGTGCTTGAAGAAATTGCACTGAAGAATGGAATGAAAACACTTCGTATGAGTGCAGTTGAATATGCATTAAAGGGCATTACAACGGTTGAGGAAGTCCGTCGTGTTGCCTATGAAGATGAAGATGATTAAAAACGAATCGTTTTTCAGGAGAAAAAAGGGAAAATGGAAACTACAATGTTTACGCTGCTTTCGGTAGCGAAAGCGAACAATGCATCGGATCTGCATATTACGGTTGGACTACGGCCGAAATGCCGTATCAGCGGTGTCTTATATGAAATGCAGTCTTTTGATACGCTGACTCCGGCAAAGACAAAGGAGTTAGTGGAATCCATGTTTAATCCGAGACAAAAAGCAATCATGGAAGAAAAGGGCGAGGTCGATTTTGCGTATGCCAATCCGCAGATCGGCAGATTCCGTGTCAACGCATTTAAGCAGAGAGGTTCTTATGCGGCAGTTCTTCGAATTGTTGCAACAGAGATTCCGACACCGGAGAACCTTGGGGTTCCGCTTTCTGTTGTTGATCTGACAGGTAAAAAGCGTGGGCTTGTGCTTGTGACTGGGCCGACCGGAAGTGGTAAATCAACAACCTTAGCCTCTTTGATTGATGTGATTAACCATCAGAGAAACGAACATATCATAACACTTGAAGATCCGATCGAGTATCTGCATAAGCATAACCGGTCGATCGTAAATCAGAGGGAGATCGGGCTTGATACAGAATCATACGGAAATGCACTGCGTGCGGCACTCCGTGAAGATCCGGATATTATTCTGGTAGGAGAGATGCGAGATTTTGATACGATTTCCACTGCGATCACAGCAGCAGAGACCGGACATCTTGTTTTTTCCACCTTACATACAATTGGTGCAGCGCCAACGATTGAACGTATTGTAGACGTTTTCCCGGCGCATCAGCAGAACCAGATTCGGGGACAGCTTGCTTCGGTGCTTGAAGCCGTTATTTCACAGCAGCTGCTTCCGACAATCGATGGCAAGGGGCGTGTGGCAGCCTTTGAGGTTATGCTCGGAACACCGGCGATCCGCAATCTGATCCGTGAGGATAAGGCACATCAGATTCCATCTATTATGCAGACAAGCAAGAAGCTTGGCATGCAGACGATGGATGATTCCATTTTTGATCTGTATCTGAAACATAGAATCGATGCCGCAAATGCGGTGGAATTTGCTCAGGATACGACAGGCATGCAGCAGAAATTGTTTTAAAGGGGAAAACGCATGGCGAGTTATAAGTATGAACTCATTGGTCCGGATGGCAAAGCAAAATCCGGTACAATTGAAGCCGCAAGCATGGAGGTTGCTACTGCAGAGCTTAAGGCGGGCGGTGGTGTCGTTGTATCAATCACAAGAGCCAATGCATTTAATAAAGATCTGGAGATCCATATCGGAAAAGTGGTTAGTGTCCGCGAGCTCAGTGTTTTCTGCAGACAGTTTGAAAGCGTATTAAATGCCGGAGTAACCGTAATCGAAGCACTCAACATGCTTGCAGAGCAGACAGAGAATAAGCAGTTCCGCGCAGCCTTAGAGGATGTGCGTGATTCCGTACAAAAGGGGGAAACACTCTCCCATGCAATGGGACAGCACCCGAAAATCTTCCCGGACCTTATGGTGCGGATGATTGAAGCCGGAGAGACTTCCGGTGGACTTGATAAAGCATTTAACAGGGTAGGAAGCCAGTTTGAAAAGGAAGCCCATTTAAAAGGACTTATCATAAAATCAGCGATTTACCCGATCATTCTTGTTATTGTAATTATTGTGATCGTAGCGATCATGATGATCAAAATTGTACCAACCTTCACCGAATCCTTTGATGAGGTCGGAGGACAACTGCCTGGAATTACACGGGCAGTTATGGGAGTCAGTGACTTTTTCGTGCATAGCTGGTACTTTATGGTACTCGGTGTTGCTGCCTTTGTGGTATTTATTAAGGCATTGCAGAAAACAGAAAATGGCGCACTGTTCCTTGGCCGGCTCGGACTTCACCTTCCGCTTGTTGGCCAGCTGAATATTAAAACCGCTTCTGCGCGGATGACAAGAACCTTATCCACATTGATGGGTTCCGGAATCCAGCTTGTCGATGCGCTTCATCTTGTCACAGACATGATGAGCAATGAAATTGTAAAACGTGTCCTAAGAAAAGCAGAAGAGGAAGTCACCCATGGTATTCCGTTATCGAAGCCGCTTGCAGACAGCGAGGTCTTTCCACCGATGGTTTACCATATGATTGAGATTGGCGAGGAAACTGGTAATATGGAAGACATGCTGGATAAGATCGCCGAGTATTATGATGAAGAGGTCGAGATGGCAACCCAGACGCTGCTTGCAGCGATGGAGCCTATGATTATCATCATAATGGCACTAGTTGTTGTGCCGATTGTGCTTGCAATCATGATGCCGATGTATAGTCTCTATGACAGCATTGGGTAGGGGACGATTCCGGACAAAAGGAAGCGTGTATGCAAGCATCAGCCAGTGCAAAATGTTATTAATTGCGAAACCGGACGAAATGTGTCTCAGACAGGTACCGTATACATCAAGTACCGCAGGCACGTTCGCACTGCTCATCGCTGGCAGCGGTACATAAGCGACCAGAATACGGTCGCTAAGTACCGGCCGCTCTGAAGCACCTGCGGTCACTTGATGCACACGTTACCTGTGAAGTCAAAGCAATGACGGTTTTGCTATCGCTTATCATTTCGTATCGGCTGATACTTCCAAAGGTTAGGAAGCTTTTGCCCGCGAATCTGTCCGTGCATGCCGAAAGAAAAAGAATTATAAGTTCTACAATACTTAAAAGGCTTGCCGGGCCTTGGGCACACAAAATCAATATGGTTATGACATGTCTGCCATGAGACATGTGATAATAAATCGATACACGGGGTTACGATAAGAGCTGCTCCTCATCAAAGAGCAGCGCACGACATCAGTTGTATCACAACCGGGCATAAGCCCACAAAATAACTTACCATTTATAAAAGAAGGAGAAAAAGGTATGAAGTTTATGAACAAATTACAGGACAAGCTGAAAAAGGCAAAGAAGGATAACAAGGGATTCTCTCTTGTAGAGTTAATTATCGTTATCGCAATTATGGCAATCTTAGTTGGTATCGTTGGAACACAGGTTATTCCATATATTAACAAATCAAAAGAAGCTAAAGATCAGCAGATTTTAAATAGCTATTCAACAGCAGCTGTTTCAGCATATTCAATGATTGCTGATGAAATTTCAACAGAATCAGGATCGCTTGAAGTTAAGGTATATGGAACAAATACAGATGCGGATGCTTTAAAGTTAGCACCAAAGATTAAATCATTAGCTGGATATTCTAGTGCGACAGATAAAATGACATCTACAACAGGAAAAACGGCAACAGAAATAACAATTACATTTAATTTTGATGATAATAAGGTTACAACTGTAGCGACAGGCACAACATTAAAGAATGTTGAAGCTACTTTCTAAGTATAGGATTTATTATTTTTTATATAAATCTCAACTTATATCTGGCAGAATGCAGGAAAAGGATATCGCGTCCCGCGACTTTGGGAGGAAATTAGATATTCCAGGATTTCCTAATGTATCAGCAATCCTTGTACAGGGATGTACAAGGAAGGCTTGATGCCGCCTGGATGGAGGCTTCGAGCCGTTTGCGTCAGGATGATACTCTCTTCTGGGAAATCCGCCTGAATATCTTATTTCCGGATAATGGAGCGGATGGGATAACTTTTCCGCATGTGCCAGTAGATAATCTTGGATGTATAGTTTATTATACCTTCAAGGTCGCAATAAACTGGGATGTATTGTTTATGCAGCATGCATCCCACAAAGGAGTACCAATATGCTGACTCAGATCACAATTATGTTATATCTCATCGTACTTGCATACGGCTTAGTTATCGGCAGCTTCTTAAATGTCTGCATCTACCGTATCCCCAAAAGAGAGAACATCGCCAAAAGCTCCCATTGCATGAGCTGTGGCAGAAAACTGGGCTGGCGGGACATGGTACCCGTATTTTCCTATATCATACTAAGAGGCAGATGCCGGCAATGTGGGGCGAAAATTTCCATACAGTACCCATTGATCGAGGCTCTGAATGGTGTGCTGTATGTGATCGTTTTCATGGCGAACGGTTTTACGTTCAGCAGCGTTCTGTACTGCCTGATGACGTCTGCTCTTATTGTGATAACAATTGTTGATGAAAGAACATATAAAATCCCGATATCGTTCAACCTGTTTTTATTGTTGATCGGTATGATTATGACAGTCTATGACTTTCGACATATCATATCCCATGTGGTCGGTTTTTTCTGTGTCAGCCTGTTTTTGTATGGACTCTATTACTTTTCTTCCGGACAGGCAATTGGCGGCGGGGACATCAAAATGATGGCAGCCACCGGACTGATCCTTGGGTGGAAAAACATTATACTCGCATTCGTACTCGCCTGCATCTTAGGCTCCGTCATCCACAGTATCCGCATGAAAGTAAGTAAACGAAATAATCTGCTCGCAATGGGCCCGTACCTCTCAGCAGGAGTCTTTATCGCCGCACTCTGGGGCAATCATTTCTGGAGCTGGTATTTGTCATGCATGGGATTATAGAAACCTCCGGGTTTCTCAATTTGAGGGAATTCATAAAGTTGTCCGAATCGTCATTTTCGGTGAATTCGTTCAAATCGGGGAATCCAAAATCAGAAAGCGAAACATTCAAAGAGTAAATTCAGCATGTACCGTGAACACAAGTAATAAGCAGGTGCTTCAGAGCGGCCGGTACTTAGCGACCGTACAAATGGTTGAAACCGTGCTGTGCATTTACTGCACAGCATCGGAGCCATGCGCCGAACTGCATAAGCAGTTCGTGTGCATCAACTTGTTGTAATCTGCATTTATGCAGATTGCAACCGCTGCCAGCGATGAGCAGCGAGAGCGTGCCTGTGTTTACTTGTGATTAGGGTACATGCTTGAAAAAACTTTACTGTTTTGCGCAGGATATGGAAATCCACAGTTAAAGGAGAAGAAAATGACGAAAAAGGTGATAAGTATTGAAGCCGGTGTCTGGTGGACCAAGGTTGCATTGGTCGATTACCGCAAGAAAAACCCACCGGTGCATCAGGCATTTGCGTTCCGGACGCCGGAACATGCAATTGAAGATGGATATATACGTGACAAGGATAGCTTTGCATCAGCATTAAAGGCTGAGCTGGCAAAGAATGGCATCTATGAAAAAGAGGCGGTTTTTACATTATCCTCATCCAAGGTAGTTACAAGAGAGGTTACGATTCCTTATGTGAAGGATAATAAGATCTCTGGCATTATCGATGCGCAGGTACGCGATTATTTCCCGATGGATGTCAGCAACTACACGATCAGTTACAATAAGATGGATGTTATCGAAGAGGACGGACAAAAACAGTTAAAGCTGCTTCTTGTTGCAATCCCGGATAACCTTTTAAGTAATTACTGTACCTTTGCCGAGCTTGCAGGACTGAAGGTTGAGACGTTTGATTATATCGGAAACGGCACCATTCAGCTGATGTGTGACAGCTTCCTTGAAAATGCAGTAGTTGTCCAGTTAGAGGAGCAGGCAACGGTTATCAGTATTCTGGAAAATAAAAAGCTTGTCTTCCAGCGAGTGACACCGTATGGCTATGGTGCAACCCTAACGGCAGTTCTGGATCATCCGGTAATTGGGTGCAGGGACGAATATGAGGCCTTTGAGTTTCTGCTGGGACACAATGTAATCTACAACCGTCCGGTTGTATCCGATGCAGGTGATGAGGCGCAGACAAGCCACCAGCAGTTACTTGCAAATGAAGCATATGATGAGCTTGCAGATTCGCTCCGTTATCATCTGCGCATTGCCAATACAGCACTCGAATATTATCAGAATCAGACGAAACAGACCTTTATCGGGAATCTTTATCTTGTTGGTGATGGATCACGTTTTGCCGGCATGAAGCAGCTTTTTGCGCAGGAGGTTCCGCTCCCGATTCAGGAGTTTGATTATTCTACCCTGGTAGGCTTTAGGGGGAAGAAGAAAAAGGGCGGAGATACGCTTGGTACAAAGGAGAATATGACGATCACACCGGTCGGATTTTTATCCGTGACCGGTGCCGCAGTTCATCCGATTGATGCCAAGCCAAAGGAGCTTCGTGAGGCAGATACTAAGAAAAACAGCTTACAGACAGCCTATACGGTGTTTGCTGGTGCAGTGCTTTTAAGCCTTGTGCTGATTCTTGTGTCAACGATACGTCTTGTTGTTGATACGTCCAAGCACAATCAGTTGAAGGCAAGGATCAATGAGCTTTCCTATGTGCAGGAGACCTATGATGAACGGAATCAGGCACAGCAGGAGGAGCAGGTATATGAGAATCTGGATGATCTGACAAAGACGAAGAATGAACAGCTTCTTCCATTGATTAATCAGCTCGAACAGGAGCTGCCGAAGAATATCCATGTGGAAAGCATGCAGGCAAATAATGATATGGTTACGATGACGATGGTTGCAGATAAAAAGGTAACGGTAGGTCAGATGCTTTTAAATTTCCAGAATGTCAGCCTGCTTGAGAATGTGACAATTCCTTCTATGGCAGAAAATGAGGATGAAGCAGGAAATACCAATTGGTCTTATACCGTAAATGCGGTTTATACGACAGCACAGATGGAGGATGGCAGTACAGAGCAGACAGAGGAAGGAGAGGGTGAAACAAATGAGTAAAATTACAATATCCGATTCTGACAAAAAGCTGCTTCTGATCTTTTTTGCAGTATTGATTTTTGCAGCGTCCTATTTTTTTATATTTAATAAAAATATGAATAAGGCATCTGAGCTTGAAACGGATAATGCCACAGATCAGACAAAGGTCGAGCAGATGGAAATGATGGAAAAAAATATTCCTCAGGTAAAGCAGCAGATCACGGATCTGAAGAAAAAGCAGGCGGATATTATCGAAAAATATCCGGCTGATCTGACAACGGAGAAGGCGATCTGGGTGTTACAATCCATGGAGGATAACAGTGATTTCCATATTTCTGAGATTACGTTTCTGATGACGAATCCGCTGGCAGCTGCGGATACAGCATCGCAGACAACGCAGGAGGACACTGAGACACAGGATACCACAAATACGGAAGCGGATACACAGACAGAATCCGGGGATACAGATGAATCGGAGGCAGAAGATAGCGAAAATGCGAAGGAACCTGTCAGTGGATATTATGCCTCGATTGGAGTAAAGTATGATGCAAGCTATCAGGGACTAAAAGAAATGATCCGTTATGTCAATGAGTATCCGGATCGGATTACAATTACCGATTTTTCCGGTGCAGAGGAAAGTGAAAGCGGACGATTGGCGGGAAATATCACCTTTAATATGTATTACATAAAAGGTACTGGCAAAGCGTATATTCCACCAGAATTTGACGGTATTCCAAAGGGCGTGTTAAATATATTTGGCGGTTCATTAGATTAAAAGGGGAAGGGGCGGAAGCTTATGAAAAAAGAACAGAATAATGCCGGTTTTTCATTGGTGGAAGTCATCCTTGCCATGGCAATCCTGGCAATTCTTGCAATCCCTCTTTTGA
>CAKRLN010000056.1 GCA_934359535.1 uncultured Lachnospiraceae bacterium | reverse complement strand
ATACAAAGCTCATTGATGCCAAATTGGATGATTATATTCCACATGTAAAAAATATCCGACAGCAAAAAATACCAAGCACTTTTACTGCTGACGAAATAACAGCAATATTAAATTCTGTAGATCGTGCAAATCCTATTGGCAAACGAAATTATGCAATTTTTTTAATAGCAGCGCGTTTAGGGATTAGAAGCAGTGATATTCGTACATTAACCTTTTCAAACATTAATTGGGATGATAAGATTATCACCTTTTCACAGAAAAAAACTGGACATTCGCTCACTCTTCCTTTGCCAGATGATGTTGGATGGGCGATCATAGATTATTTAAAAAATGGTCGTCCTGAAACCGATGAGAAAAATATTTTTGTTTCACATATTTATCCTTATGGTGAATTAACATCACTTGGAAAAATCATTCCTCAGCAAATGCGAAAAGCTGGATTGAAAACTCCGGTCAATAAACGTACCGGAATGCATGCATTTCGCCATGGATTAGCAACACGAATGTTAGAAAATGACATTCCGCTTCCGGTTATATCACAAACTCTTGGACATGCAGATATTGGAAGCACCGAGATCTACTTGAGAATCAGCATAAAACAGCTGTCTGAGTGTGGATTGGAGGTGGATTTATGAAAAAGCGAACAGTAGGCTCCTTTGATGGTCCATTTGCCTCTATGTTAGATCTGTTTGTAAAACAAAAACAGGCCCTTGGTTATGAATATGTGGGTGGTTATAACGCATTGCATGTTTTTGACACGTTCAGCAAAAAATATGATGTCAAAAATTATGAATTAACTCAAGATATCGTTTTGGATTGGGCACAAAAGCGACCTAATGAAAATGATGCTACAAGATCATTACGAATCATGTATCTTCAGCACTTTGCAACATTTTTAAACAGTCAAGGATATTACGGGTATCTGGCTCCGCAGCAAAGATATCGCTTTCCACAGCATACTGCATATATTTTTACTAAAGACGAACTACGCAAACTATTTTCATCCCTTGACCAAATAACTTATTCCCCACTTTCACCATATCGCCATTTAACATTGCCATTATTATACAGAATGCTATATGGTTGTGGATTTCGTATTTCCGAACTGCTTAATCTTACAGTCAAAGATGTAGATATAGAAAAAGGAATTGTTCATGTTCACGATGCCAAAAATGGTAATGAGCGACTTGTTCCTATGGCAGATAGTCTTGCTGTAAGATGTAGAGCTTATGCATATGAGGTTCATATGCAACATGATAATAATTTTCCATTCTTTTTCAAAAAGGATGGAACCAGCTATTGTGTAAGCAATATTGAAAAACATTTTCGGGAACAATTATGGTTAGCAGGAATTCCCTATCTTGGGAAAGACCTTGGACCACGGGTTCATGATTTGCGACATACCTTTATTTGTCACAGGTTAAGACAATGGGCCGAGGAAGATGTAGATCTTACAGCAATGCTGCCAATTTTATCAAAATATGTTGGTCATACGGGACTTGCATCAACTGAATACTATCTGAAGTTAACTGCAGAAGCTTTTCCAGATGTACTTGATAAAATGGAAAATTTAACGGGACAAGTATTTCCAGAAGTGGGAGGTATTTTTTATGAAGAATAAAACTCATGATTTTGCATACCACTTAACAAAATTTTTCACTGAATACTTACCGATACAACGGAATTTAAGTTCCAATACAATATCTACATATCGGTATACCTTCCGGTTATTACTTACATTTTTTGATACCCAAAAGCATGTCAAACCAAATCAATTAGATTTAGATATGCTCGCACGGAACAATATTGAAGAATTCATTCGATGGCTTCAAGAAGAACGAGCTTGCAGTGCAAGCACCTGTAATCAAAGGTTAGGCGCATTAAAATCATTTTTCAAATATTTACAGTTTGCAATGCCCGATCGAGCTTTACAATGTCAGGAAAACCTTGCAATCAAACAAATGAAGCAATCCGAACCAGGTTTAAAATATCTTACTATTGAAGGAATACAGGTTTTATTGAAACAACCAGATATCTCCACTAAATATGGTCGAAGAGATCTTGCATTGTTAAGCCTTATGTATGATACCGGTGCCAGGGTTCAAGAAATTGCAAACATTCAGATTGCACATATCCGATTTAGTGCACCAGCTACAATCCGGCTTACTGGAAAGGGTGATAAAACAAGAGTTGTTCCACTTCTATCACGAACAGAGGACATATTAAAGCAGTATATTCGAGAATTCAAACTTTCCGAAAAAGGAAACGAAACCTATCTATTTCAGAATAGACGAGGGGAACAGCTCTCACGTTTTGGAATTGCATATGTTTTAACCAAATATGCAGATATGGCAAGAGCAATTCGCCCTGATCTTATACCTGAAAAACTATCTCCGCATTGCATCAGACATTCAAAGGCAATGCATTTACTACAGGCAAACGTAAATCTAGTATACATTCGGGATTTACTCGGACATTCAAGTGTAACAACAACAGAAATATATGCCCGTGCAGATACTTCATTAAAACGTGAAGCACTTGAAAAAGCCAACCCAATTAAAGATTCACCTGTTATGCCACAATGGAATGATGATGAAGGTCTGATGGATTGGTTAAGAAACTTAATTTAACATTATTTTAGCGGGTGATTTATTATCACCCGCAGAAAGGAAATATCTATGAAAAATAAACACAATTTAAAAGATATAAATGCCACTTTTGATAATGAACGCAATGAACTTCTTACTTGGATTCCACTGCTTATAAAAGAAAAACTCAACGCTCTGAGTACAGAGCAATTGCGAACATTGCATTATATCTTAGGTTACAACTGTAAAGAAGAATCCACAGAATCCTTGATAGAAGAATTTGAAGGCTATGGTTATAGTAAAGATATTGCAACTGAATTTATCAGTATTTTTAAAAGAGACAATTATTTAATCTTTCAAAAACCATACTAATCTCCTTTGCATATTTGTTTACCTACAGAAACGAGTTCACATTCTGCTAAGCACGTACTATCGGATGAATTAGTCCAATTTGCAGCAATTACTGATATTTTTGAATGCGTTTTGTCTTTTAGTTTTGTAGCGCATTTTTTAAACATTTCAGTATTTTTTACATAAATCTTTAAAATTTTATGTTGTTCTTTTGGCATTGTTAGTAAATTATCTGGGCAATTCATATAAATACATTGCTCATTTGAATTATACTTCCAAAATGTGCATGCAATAAGGTAGTTTCCAGCAATACCAATTGAAATATATTTGTTAAAGTTATATTTATCTATGAGAATATCATCAATTAGGTATCCATTATAGCTTCCACCATCACGATATTGTAGACACATCAAATATAGCATTTTTAAAGAATTTATAGCAATCCGTTGATTAGTACCTTTTCCACCTGAACCATACCGTGAAGGAGAATCATTTTCTTCCTTGTTTAATAAATTATTAAATAATTTTTCTAATGAAAAAAGTGTTTCATCATATTGGTCTGATTTAAATTGATCCTTTAAATGACAAATGGTTCCGCCTGTATGCTCTGCAACGCTATAGCTTACAAAACAAGCACTTGCTTTTTGAGGGGAGCGTAAAAACATTCTTGCCTGGCACCCTGGTGTTGTACAATAAAATACTCCCTCATCATGTAATGATAACTTAGCGGCATCCACTCTATCATCTTCAGTTCCATTTGGAATACGATAAGCATATTTAGCCATATAAACCTCCTCATATATTTATATTATGTTAAGTAAAGAAAGGAAAAATATTATGAATAACACAAATAATAACGTAAACTCAACATTTCCTAAAACTCAAAAAAAAATCATTTATGTAGAGCTCAACATATATCAGTGATTTTCCCATAGTCTTCTACTGGTTTTTCCCTTCCTTCTGATTTTGTCTGGTTTTCATTTCGTTCACAAGTAAAGCTTAATTATAGCATAATTCCATGCAAAAAAGGAAGACCTTCCCCTCACGGAAAAGATCCTCTTTCGAATTAGAAATCTGTTTTTTATTTCTTTGTGATATATCCCTGTGCTTTTAATAACTCTGCACAAAGAACTGCTCCACCTGCTGCGCCGCGGACCGTGTTGTGGGAAAGCCCAACAAACTTCCAGTCATATACGGTATCCTCTCTTAAACGTCCAACGGAAATTCCCATTCCATTCTCAAACTGGACATCCAGACTTACCTGCGGTCTGTTATCCTCTTCTAAATACTGGATGAACTGCTTTGGAGCACTTGGAAGATTTAATTCCTGCGGAACTCCGCTGAAGTTTCTTAAAGCCTCGACTAACTGCTCCTTTGTCGGATTCTTTTTAAATTTCACGAATACGGCTGCGGTATGTCCGTTTAATACCGGAACACGGATACACTGGCATGTAATTACCGGTGATTCAGCAGGAACAATTGCTTTTTTCTCATCATCAATATGTCCCCAGATACGAAGCGGCTCTTTCTCGGATTTCTCTTCCTCGCCACCGATATAAGGAATGATGTTTCCTACCATTTCCGGCCAGTCCTTAAAGGTTTTACCAGCTCCGGAAATTGCCTGATAGGTTGTTGCAACAACCTCATATGGCTCAAACTCCTTCCATGCTGTAAGCACTGGTGCATAGCTCTGGATTGAGCAGTTTGGTTTTACTGCAACAAAGCCTCTCTTTGTACCAAGACGCTCTCTCTGGTATTTGATTACTTCCATATGCTCTGGATTGATCTCCGGAACTACCATAGGAACATCCGGTGTCCATCTGTGTGCGCTGTTATTGGAAACAACAGGAGTCTCAGTCTTTGCGTATTCCTCCTCGATCTTTTTGATTTCTTCCTTTGTCATATCAACGGCAGAAAATACAAAATCAACCTCGGATGCAACCTTTTCTACCTCGTTGACATTCATTACAACGATCTTTTTCACAGCTTCCGGCATTGGAGTATCCATCTTCCAGCGATCTCCAACTGCCTCTTCATAGGTCTTTCCTGCACTTCTTGGGCTTGCTGCGATCGTTGTCACCTCAAACCAAGGATGGTTCTCAAGCAGCGAAATAAATCTCTGTCCAACCATTCCTGTTCCACCAAGGATACCAACCTTTAACTTGTCACTCATCACTCTAATCTCCTCTTCTTTGTTTTATGAGTTTATACTAAAACACACTTTCCCAGTTTGTGTCCGTATGTCGCGTACAACTGTCTCTATAACAAACATACTACTTGAAACGAGAGAAAAAAGCAAGCAACAATTTGTCATAATTTGCAGAATAAATTCCATTTTTTCTATCACATTTGACTAAAATCATGCATGTTTCCAGTCATTTGCAAGATAATCCTCTTCCAGCGCGATCACCTGCTCCATTGCCTTTTTCGATGGTGCCCCGATCGTAAATCGCGTATTCACACAGGTTTCCATGGAAATCGCATCATAGATATCCTCTTTAAATACCGGACTGATCGCCTGAAGCTCTTCTAAGGACATATCATCAATCGCAATATTTTTATCAATGCAATATAATACAATCCGTCCAACGATACCATGGGCATCACGGAATGGAACCCCGTGTTTTACAAGGTAATCCGCTGCGTCTGTCGCATTGGTAAATCCGTTATTTGCGCTCTTTCTCATGCGTTCTTTGTTAAATTTCATTGTTGCAAGCATTCCGGTAAACAATGCAATACAGCCCTTTGCCGTATCCATTGCATCGAAGGAAAGCTCCTTATCCTCCTGCATATCTTTGTTGTATGCAAGCGGGATTCCCTTCATCGTTGTAAGAAGAGACATCAACGCACCATACACGCGTCCCGTCTTTCCACGTACAAGCTCTGCAATATCCGGGTTTTTCTTCTGTGGCATAATACTGCTTCCCGTGCTATAGGCATCATCAATCTCCACAAACTGGTATTCGTTCGAATTCCAGATGATGACTTCCTCGGAAAAACGGCTCAGATGCATCATAACCGTCGATAATGCAGATAAGAACTCGATCAGATAATCGCGGTCAGAAACCCCATCCATGCTGTTTAATGTCGGTCCGTAAAAGCCTAAAAGCTCTGCTGTATATTCGCGGTCTAACGGATACGTTGTTCCTGCAAGGGCGCCGGAGCCAAGCGGACAATAATTCATTCTCTCATGGATATCGTAAAGGCGCTGTCTGTCCCGTTTAAACATCTCAAAATATGCACCCATATGATGTGCAAGCGTAATTGGCTGTGCCTTCTGCAAATGGGTAAAGCCCGGCATAATTGTCTCGGTGTTTTCTTTCATGATCTTTAAGATCGTATTTAAAAGCTCTTTTAATTCCTGATCGGTCTCCTTGATCTGTTTTCTTGTATAAAGACGCATGTCAAGTGCAACCTGGTCATTTCTGCTTCTTCCGGTATGTAATTTCTTGCCGGTGTCTCCTAAACGGTCAATTAAATTCGCCTCAACAAAGCTATGAATATCCTCGTATTCATCGGTGATCACAAGTGTTCCGTTTTCCACCTCAGTTAAAATCTCTTTTAAGGTCTTAATGATCGCAGCTGTCTCCTCACCGTTCAAAATTCCAACCTTTCCAAGCATAGTAACATGTGCAATGCTGCCTTCGATATCTTCCTTATAGAATTTCTGATCAAATGAGATCGAAGCATTAAAATTGTATACAAGCTTATCCGTTTCCTTTGTGAAACGTCCACCCCATAACTGTGCCATAAATAAATTCCTCACTTTCTTTTGTTTACTTATTTTTCGGCAATCTCCCGGTCTCTCTGGTTTTTGGAAAAGACACAGCCACAGTAATACTGTCTGTACATCTCATATTCCTTTGAGATTTCTGTAGACCGTTTATAACCGTTTTTCTTTTTAAAATCTGAGTACAGATACGAAATCCCGTACTCACGTTCGAGCCTTTGCCCAATCTCATTAAGCCAGGATGCATTTTTCATCGGACTAATGGAAAGGGTTGTCGTAAAATAGTCAAATCCGCCTGCCTTTGCCTGTTTCGCCGTATCCTTAAGTCTTAACTCATAGCAGGCATAACAGCGTCTGTCTCCCTCTGGCAGTGCCTCCATGCCGCGCGCCATTTCATAAAAGCGTTCTGGTTCATAGCTTCCCTCAAGAAATGCCACCGGATGCCTTGTCGGAAATTGTTCGATAAAACGTTTCTGTTCCTTCACCCGCATCCAGTATTCCTCTTCTGGATAAATATTCGGATTATCGTAAAAGACTGTAACCGCAAAATATTTGGCCAGGCATTCGATGCAGTACGAGCTGCAAGGCGCACAACAGCTGTGCAGAAGAACCGATGGAACCTTTGTTTCACTGCAATTATTCCGAATGATTTCTTCCATTTTTAATTGGTAATTGACTTTATTCATTTCCTGTTTTTCTCCTGCGGCAACGGCTGCCGTGTATTATTTTAGCGAAACTCTGCATACTTTTCAAGTAATTATTCATAATTTATGTATAAATATTCGTTCTGCCTGCATCTGCATACATAAAAAGCTGCTTTGCCCTGTTTTTCCAGGTATGCTCCTTTTTGAAGCAGTCGTATGCCCGGTCGGTCATTTCATGCCACCTGTGCTCATCCAAAATCAGCTCTGCTGCCTCATCTGCAAGTGTCTCCATCCGAAGAAGATCATAGGTTTTTACGTATCCAGGCTGCTCAAGCTGCTCCTTTATATATGCATTCCGGTCGGTCAGTACAGCGGTATGATTTGCCATTCCTGCCAGTATCCGGTCATGGATTCCATGATTAAAAAATGGAGTACAGTTAAAAAGCAGCCACTCATCTGCGATTGCCTCATAGGACACGGCAATGTGAATGCCTTTCTTTCGTTCGAGATAGCTTTCGTTCGAAAAAGGAATCTTCTCCCAGCCGTCCCCGATTACCTTAACCGGTATCTTTGCATCAAGAAGTGTCTGAACCGCCTTTTTCCGGTAATAATTGCGGATATAAAACTGCACCGGATAGAGCGCATTCAGTTCCACTGCAAAGGCATCCTGCGAAAGTGCTTCGCCCCGCTCCCTAAGAACCGATGCTAGTGCCTCCTCATAGGTAAGCTCCGGATCAGAAAGAATCCGCTCGATCATACTCCACGCCGCATTCTTTCGTTTTTCCACCATCGAATCAAGCAGAAAACGGATATGCTCCTCCCGCTCCATGGTGCCAATCACAAGCACCTTTTTTTCTTTTTCCTTTGCCGCCGAACAGCTTGCCTCATTCGCAGAAAGCGGCAGCATATGCACATGCTTTACCATCGGATAATACTGCCTGATATAATCGCTCTGACGTATATCCAAAACAACTGCATGCATATTGTCTGTCGCATTTAAAAGCGTGTTGTGATGAAAAAGCGGATGATCCACAATAAGATCAAAAAACGGTCCGTGCAGATGCTCCAGATACCGGCTTCCATCCTCAAGCCCCAGCCTCGGAAGAAGGGAATTGATATCCACAATGCAGGCAAACTCCTGATCCAGATACCGCATCAGCTTCTCTTCATAGTCCTCCTCCGGCTCAATGTGACAGACCAAAACCTCGTATCCAAGCTCTTCAAATGCCCCTGCCAGCTGCTCCGAAAAAAAAGTTCCAGAGAAATAACAGATTTCCCTGGAACTAAATACCAACACTCGTTTCATACCCATGTCTTCTTTCTATTCTTCCACCCCGAACATCTGGCGGAAAATCTGTTTTCCTGTATCTGTACAGAAAATATTCTCATATGCCTTACGGATCGCATGCTCTCCTGCGTCCTCTTCATAAAGGTTCACAAGGAAATCCGCCTCCACCAGAATCTGGTAATCCATTCCATCGATCTTATCATACGTATGATGATGTCCAATCAGATAGCAGATCCGCTCGATCATATAATTCTCAAACCCCAGTTCCAAAAGCATCTGCTGTGCCACGGTTGGCCCTTCCTGCTCCTGAAGCTTTCCATCCGAACGACCGTATTTTTCTTCTGCCGGCTTGATTCCACAATCGTGTGTATATGCCGCTGCCTCTAACAGAAATAACGATGCCGCGTCTAAGTTCTCTCCGATTCCGATCAGTCTTGCAAGACTATGTACTTTAATAAAATGCTGGATCCGCTTTGGATCTCCCTCGAAAAACGTAATCATTTTAAAATACAACTCGTCCAGCAGATGCTGCTCAAAACTCGCTCGATCCATTCCATCTCTCCTATTTCTATGGCTTTTTTCTTTCTCTCACAGTATAACACATCCTGTTTAAATCACAACAAAATAATCAAATTATATGGCTTTTCTCCCGGAAAAATGCTAGTATAAAGCCTGATAAAGAAACGATACGAGGTATTTTACATATGAAAAAAGACTGGATTTCCATCTGGGGCAATGCGGTTTCCATTGCTGAAAACCGCCCGGAGGGTTATGGAAAAAATATTACGCTGCGCTATCCGATACGCACACCATTTGAGGGGGACAAATTACAGCTTACCTTCGACAACTACTGCGGAACAGAGCCTGTCACTATAACAAAAACCGTTATCTGCATCCGGGATCAGTTTTATCCAGTGACAGCTGGAAAAAGCACCTCTTTTACGATTGAAGCCGGACAACGCATCCTGACCGATCCGCTTTCTGTTTCAATCGCTGCCAAAGAGACCTTTACCGTCAGCTTCTATCTTGCAGATTATACACAGCTCCGCTCTGCGGTCTATGCATCCGGTCCGCTCTCAGAAGGGCTTTACGCAATCGGTGACCAGACCACTACGACTGATATTTCCATTGATCTTTCCCGAAAGACCAATATGTTTTATTTTTTAAGCAATGTATCAATCTACACCGAAACCGAAAGGCGGCATGCGATCGTCTGCTACGGAGATTCCATCACTGCACAGGCATGGCCGGACTATCTTACACTGCGCTGTGCAAAAGAGGGATTTTACAATACTTCCATTATCCGGAGGGCTACAAGCGGATCAAGAATCTTAAGAGAGTATCACTGCATTACCTATGAATCCTATGGGCTTATGGGAAAGCGCCGCTTCTGTCACGAGGTTCCAACTGACGGTGCTGATACGGTCATCATCCAGCAGGGAATCAACGATATCATCCATCCGGTAGGAACTGACATCAATCCTTTCCGGCCAATCACGGATCTTCCGACTGCGGATGAACTGATCGATGGGCTGAAATGGTATATTGAGGAAGCCAGAAAGCTTTCTTATCAGGTCTATGTCGGAACACTTCTTCCTATTGAGGGCTGGCGGACATATGCGCCGTTCCGCGAAAAGCTGCGCCAGGAATACAATGATTTTATACGCACAACCAACCTGATCGATGGATGCATTGACTTTGACAAAGCAGTATGTGGCTGTGAAAATCCGCTTGCCTTTGCAGACGGCTTCGACAGCGGCGATCATTTGCATCCATCCTTAAAGGGCTATGAGGCTATGGCAGCTGCGGTTCCTGTAACACTTCTGCGCTGATTTTCATAATTCTGTCAGCAGTCTCTTTGGTTTTCTTCTTATTATAATCTTCATATAAAAGCGGCTCTAATATGTGCACCTCTACGTTGCATTTCTTGCAGCCGCTTTTTTCAAATGGGGCAAAAGAATTTTTAAGCACAACCGGAACAATCGGTGCCTTTGCCATATAAGCAGCTTTTAAGGCTCCTGCTTTATAAGGAAGCAGCGTATTTTCCTGCTTTTCTAAGGTTCCCTCTGGAAAAATCAAAACGTTCCTTCCATTTTGCAGTTCTTCCTTACATATTCCGATCATCCGAAAAGCATCCCGAAGGTCACTCCGGTCAAGATAGATGGGATCTAATAAGCGAAGCACATACCGTACAAACCGGAAATCCTTCATCTCCTTCATCACAACAAGCCGGAACGGTTTTTCCATTGCAAGAATGAGTGCAAGCCCGTCAAAGAATCCTTGATGATTTGAACAGATCAGATAACTATCCCGCTTCGGCAGATTTTCTTTTCCATAGATATTGACGCAGACATTTCCGCTTGTTATGATTCCACGCACCATATTTTGTACCATCCGGTAATTGGAATTCCAGTTAAAATGGCTGCTCCATTTATTTCGCGCTGCAACCTGCGCAGCCCAGACCGGAATCCGAAACACATTCCGGATTCCCATGTATACATAACGGTTCATTGTTCTCCTCCTGTACCAATAGTATATTCCATTTTTTCCAGTTTTTATTAAAAAATTTGAAAAATATATTGATTTTATTCAATTCATCTGTTATTATGTCATAGTAAAGTTTGCCGATATGGCTCAGTAGGTAGAGCGACGCACTCGTAATGCGTAGGTCACCGGTTCGAATCCGGTTATCGGCTTATGGTAAAATGCCGCAATCCCAGTAATGATAGGGGTTGTGGCATTTTTGATAAATAATTACTTCCTATGATCTGATAGAAGGTCTTCTTCAAGCCCCTGT
>CAKRLN010000055.1 GCA_934359535.1 uncultured Lachnospiraceae bacterium | reverse complement strand
CGGGGCGGGTCATTAAGCCATAAAACCACTCCTGTGCAAGCACATCGTGGTTTCAGGCTTTTGACCCTGGCATCATATAATATATTAAAACAGATCTACTCTTCCGAAGAATTTCTCATTGATTACATAGTATGCTGCATACTCTTCCGGCTTCATATATATGGAAAGCTTTTTGATGTTGCCTACGCGGTGTCCATCTGCTGCAAACTGTGCTTTAATCTTCTCTTCGATCTTTGCAACGTCAGCTTCATTGTTCTGATACTGCACAAATACCTGGGTATTTACCTCTACAGCCTTTGCAGCTGCTTTTGCTGCGGTCTTTTTCACAGCAGTTTTTACTTCTTTTGTTTTTGCCTCTACTGCCTTTTTCACTTCTGCGGTCTTTGTCTCTACTGCTTTTTTGGTCTCTTCAGCCTTTGCCTCTACGACCTCTTTTGTCTCTTCGGCCTTCTCCTCAGCAGCTTTCTTTACTGCCTCAGCCTTTGCTTCTGCTGCTTCCTTTGCAGCCTCTGTCTTTGTCTCGGCTGCTTCCTTTACTGCCTCAGCCTTTACCGCTGCTGCCTGAACCTCAGCCTTTACTTCTTCTACCTTTTTCTCAACTGCTGGAGCTGTTTTCTTTGCTTCTGCTTTTACCGTATTTGTTCCACGTTTCTTGCGCATAACATGATTCCTCCTATTTTAAAAAACATTATTCACAAACTAAAAACTTTTCAATTGCATGTAAGGCTTCCTTCTCGTCATCGCCATCGGTTACGATATCGATTGACATTCCCTTTGTCGGATTAAATGCCATAATGCCCATGATACTTTTTGCATTGATCTTGCGGTTTTCACTTTCTAAAGTAATGTTGCTGTCAAACTGACATGCAACCTGAACCAGTTCCGCAATTGGATTATCGTGCTCTTTTGTTACATCAGAAACTACTACGTTTTTCTTATTCATATGTTCTCCTCTTCCTTCAGCCCTTTTATCAGCATAGTTTCAATATAGCTCATTTAAAATTCTTTTGCAAGACACGAACCTCATTCTTGTTAATAGTACACGAACGAAGCTAAAAAGCTAATTTTTTATTGTACAATTTTACATACACATTTTTCTGCTATTTATCCAGGTACGTAAAGAAGACATTTCCAGCCGCTGAAAACACCTGATCGGCTTCTTCCATGCTCATGCTCCTTGTCTGTCCCGAATCCGGATCATAGCAGGATACCGATTCCGCTGTATAGCCACATACCAGCACGGCACTGTCTGCATCCGTCATCGCAAATACCGGCTTCTGGCAGCTTACATAGAAGATGATCTCCTCCACTGTGCAGCCAGTCAGATCAAAGACTACAGAATTTTTCAAGGTATTTTCAAGCACCTGCTTTGGTGTATAGCCCTGTTCTGTCAGATCCGTCACACTGATTCCTTCCCCTTCCCGCTCTAGCATTGCACTGATGCATTTTACAATGCTGTTTGCTCCGGCATCGCTCTCCGCTGGAGCGAGATCCGAAAATGCAGACTGGTAATTTTTCCGCGCGCGCATCCATACATACTGCTGCTTTTCATCGAGCACAACTCCAAGCTCTTCGTTGGCATTGCGGATTGCCTCGGAAATACTGTCTGTTGCAAGCGTCACCTTGCCGGCTGCATAAACATAATACCGTTTCTCCTTTGTCTGATCGAGGGAAACAACCGGTGTCTCGTCTAAGATCACTTCCTTCGGCGTGATCAGCTTGACCGACTGATCGGTTGTCTGCTTCTTTAATGCAATCGAAACCACGGTCTCATAAATATCCTCTGTTGCACTTGTTACAAAGGCTGCCGTATCCGTATCTGCCTCACGGTTCATAATGCTGTCTGTACCTGCTGCCGCATACTGGCTCCCGGAACCTGCGATAAGCTGAACCTGGATCGTATAGCCATTGACCGTAATACTTCCAATATATGCTCCGGACGGCGAATACTCCTTTAAGATCTCCCCGCTGCCCTCTGAGGTATCCATAATCTTTAAGGTTTTCATTGGAAAAGCTGTATTTCCTGCTGCATCACAGACAACCATGCCTGCATCCGCAATTCCATAAACAAAGTCCTCATCGATAAAGCCAAGCGGGCGCAGATACACACCATCCTGTTCCATAACCTCTATGGATTTTCCACTCTTTAAGTCCATCAGATGAATTTTTGTGCTGGAATTCTGTTCTCCATCATCGAGCCATGCAAGATAACGGTTTGAATCAGAAATCGTGTAATAGCCATCCTTTAAGCCATTTACAACAGCCTTAGTCTTTAAATTTCCAAGGTCAATCTGATAGACGGTTCCCTCTAACATCAGATAGATCTGACTCTTATCATTCTCATACATGAGCTGTCCCATTTCTGCCTTTAAAATCTCATAGGAACAGGATGCCGGAATAAAAGCTTCCTCCTCGACCGTGTGGGCCAGTCCATCATAATGATACACACCGACACCGGTCTCCCCCTCATGTGTGCCACGGTTCATATATCCATACACAACAAAATCGATACTGCCCGCCTCATCAATCCGGACAATCTTAATGTCGTGCGCATCATAGTTTTCACGCTCGTCGATTTCTTCCAGTCCGCGGAATGAAAATACCGGAATGATCTGGCTGTTTGTAGTGTTATAGCTCCAAAGCTCCCCCTGCTGCACAAACGCAACCGTATCCCCGGATTCGTTTACCGCATGTTCCACGGTCTTGTCACGGATACCAAGCTTTACTCCGCTGTCCGTAAGGAAGCTGTTCTCCCCCCGGAAGATCTGGTTTACGGTTCTTTCATAATTTAAAACATACATCCGGTCTTCCACCTGACGGAGACGGAAATACTCTTCTGCATTATAGTATTCGGTCTCTCCTGCCGCATTCTGTGCAGACAGCACCGTTTTTAACACAAGCACATTGTAGGAATCATTTAATTCCTGAAAGGAAACCAGAGGATCAGACACCTGCTGGATGGAAAAATCCCCCCATGTGATCTGATTGATCGTACAGGTCAGATCCACATAATTTAAATTCGTCGAATCCCCGGTCGTTGCATCAATATAGCTCATAAAATACTGATCCGAATCCTTATCAAACGTTTTGTTGTGGAACTCCTGTGCAAATTCCAGACATTCATCCGCATGGTACTCCGTCGTCTGCATAATTCTTGTATAGTAATAAACAGGTGCTTTGCTTTCCGGATTTAATGTCAGCACAAGTATATATTCTTCATTTTCCGAAAGGATATTCTGAAGCTCAAGCGATGCGGATGCCCTCTGCCCATCAATGGAAAAATCCTTCGTGCCTCCATCTGCGACAAGGCGTTCCCCATCCATGCTTCGGATCTCATAGGAAAGCTCTGACACATCATTCCCATACGTATCAATGCCAACTGCAACCTTTCTGTCTGCACCTACCGGAAGTATTCCATCCCGGACTGCTGTTTCATCCATCTCACTCGTATAACCATGCAGCGTATTGATGGTAAGTCCATCCTCTTCAAATGACAAAACCGGAAGGGATGCCTCCGGCATGGATGTTGTCAGATCCTCATTGGACTGATTCATAAATATACTAAATGTAATGACCGCGGCAATAAATACCGCGGTCAGAATAAGCGGTTTGATCCATATTTTCTTCATTGTACACCTCTAGCCTATCGTCTTTTATATCTATTCAAAACCTCATCCACACATTCTTAATATACTATACAAAAGAATCGCATAAAATGCGATAGCTAAAGCTGGATTTTTAAGAAAAAATTCATCTTTCCGCTTAACTTATTCTATTTTTTACCACCAGCGGCGGCATCTGCGGTTTCTGCAGCGCCTCCGGTACATCTCATCATTCAAAAGAACCCCCGTCAGCCACCAGAGTGGATCATTTCTCCGCGGCGGCATCCCTGGTCCAGACATTCCTGGTCTTCCCGGTGGCGGCATCCCCGGTCCTGACATCCCTGGTCTTCCCGGTGGCGGTGGCGGCATTCCTGGTCCTGGCTGCCATGCGGCTGCTTCCACATTTTTTTCTCCCTCTGAATCTGTCTCTTTCTGCTCTGCCACCTTTTTGGAAACAGTTTCCTGATGGCCTTCCCGGTCCGGTTCTTCTACCGCTGCTTCTTTTTCTTCTGCCTTAGTCTCCTCCATTTTCATGCCCGGAGGAAAAAGTCCACGCGGTGGTGTAAACCACCCAGAATCCATCTGCGTCATCCGAAGTGCCGATGCCTGCATGACCCCGGCCGTATCCGCAGACCCCATCAGAATTTGTTCCCTGTCAATTCCATTTACCAGCATTCTTCCTGTTTCTGGTATTCTGTCACCTTCCGGCACACTTCCTGTTTCTGGTATTCTGTCACCTTCCGGCACACTTCCTGTTTCTGGCATTCTTCCATTCTCCGGTGTCCATTCCGGCTCCGGCACTCTTCCATTCCCCGATGCACTGCCTGTTCCTGGCATTCTGTCATTCTCTGGTATCCGGCTGCGCTCCATGCCGTTTCTTCCATCTGCCAGAAGCGGCATGGGAGTCTGTGCTTCCTCCTGCAGCCTGTGGTAGATCTTATCTACGATCTTTTCAAGCATAAGACGGTCTGGAGACTCATCATACATCATGCTTCCCGGATATTCCAGTTCATCACACTGATCCTCCACGCAGACTAAGATCTTTTTCACTTCCTTCGGATAAAGCTCCTTCATCCGTTTCATATCCCGCTCATATTCTAACTCCGTTTCATACAGATTCTGCATCGGATAAGTCATATAAAATGGGATTTTGGGCATCATATCTTCCTTCTGCTCCACTTATCTGCTCCAAAATTTCATCTCTATAAGATATGCATGAAGCTTCGGATGGTTCCGGATTCCTTACACTTTGCGCATTTCCTTTAAATGTATGCAGCACCCATAACTGTTGCATACCGTGTACAACGTCATTTTTTAATCTACTGCGACAGGCGGTAAGCACAATAAACTTATCGCCGTGGCATATACAACGTCATTTTTTAATTCACTGCCCAGATCGGATCTACAAAAATGTCAAGGTATTTCGGATACCCCTCATGCAGCATTGCCGTTGTCACATTGCCAGCCTGATCCTTTGCAAACTGATACAGATTGTATCTGCCTTCTTCGTAAGCATAATCTGTTCCATTATCCTGATAATGCTGGTAAACGGCAGCTCCCGGTGTTGTTAAAAGATGAAGGTCGGTATATGGTTTTTCCCCGACATACTGATTTACCTGATAGGTCGGAATGATGCTTCCCGCCTTAATATAGATCGGGCACACCTCAATCGGTGCATCACGCAGGATATATTGTTTTCCGGCAATCATTTCGCCGGTCCAATAGTCATACCATACCCCTTCCGGAAGATAAACCATTTTCTTTGTTGCACCCTGCTCCAAAACAGGCGCAACAAGCATCTGCTCTCCGACTAAAAATTCTCCGTTTAGGTTGCGCACCTCCGGATCATCGGCATAGTGCAAAACAAGCGGACGCATAACCGGAAGTCCGGTTTCCATACCCTGATAAAATAAATCATACAGGTATGGAAGAAACCGGTAACGCAATTCAATATACTTGCGGTTAATATTAATAACTTCCTCATCAAACTGCCATGGCTCCTGACGTTTTGAACCCTTGCAGGAGTGATTCCTAAACAGCGGGGAAAAGCATGCTGCCTCCACCCATCTTGATAAAAGCTCCGGGGTACAGTCTGCTCCAAAGCCTCCGACATCAGCTCCGCAGAATGCAAATCCACTCATTCCGAGATTGCACAATTGTGGGACAAGCATCTGTAAATGCGACCAAAGGCTCTGGTTATCACCTGTCCATACCGTCGAATATTTCTGTGTTCCGGCATAGCATGCACGGGTAATGACAAATGGACGTTTTCCGGTTGCCTCCCGGATTCCTTCAAAAGCTGCACGGCTCATATTATGACCATAGATATTGTGCATTTCCGCATGCGTTGTCTCCCGGTTTTCAATATGGAACTGCACATCTAAAGGCAGTTCACCCTTGAAGCTTGCAGGCTCATTCATATCGTTCCAGATTCCCTGTGCTCCCATGTCAAGAAGCTCTTTATGATGGGCAGCCCACCAGCTCCGCACCTCTTTTCTTCCAAAATCCGGATAAACCGATTCCCCCGGCCACACCTCATTGACATAGATTTTTCCATCTGCGTCCTTTGCAAAATATTCTCTGGAAACACCTTCCTCATACATGAAATAGCCTGTCTCCTTCTTCGTTCCCGGATCAATGATCGTAACTGGCTTATAGCCAAGCTTTTTCATGTTTGCAAAAAGCTCTCCCTTTTTCCCATAATCCTTTTCATCCCAGGTGAATACCTTGAAATGATCCATATAATCAATGTCGAGATGAATGACATCACATGGGATTTTCAGCTCTCTGTATTTTTTTGCAACCTCCATAATATCATCGGCAGACATATAGCCCCATCGTGACTGCTGGTATCCGAGTGCCCAAAGCTGCGGCAGCGGAGTTCTTCCGGTCAGATAGGTGTAGTTGCCAACGACATCTGCCATCGTCTCCCCGCCCAGAATATAATAGTCCAGATTGCCACCGTCTGCGCCATAGAAGAAATAATCCTCCGACTCTTTTCCAAGGTTGATATAGCTGTGGAAGGTGTTGTCAAAAAACAGACCATACACGCAGTCTTTCCTAAGACAGATCAGAAATGGGATGGATTTGTAAAGTGCATGGAAATCCTCGGTATGTGCCTGTGGAATATCAGAATTCCAGTTCTCATATTCATAATTTCTTTTATTTAAAAAGCCAGTCTTATCTCCAAGTCCATAAAAGCTGTCTTCCGGCTCTAACGCTTTTACCGTTTCTACCGCATAGGTGTTTTGATTGATTTTGGAAACATCGTGCCCTTCTGCTGCAAGAAGCTCCACCATCTGGCTGTCCATTTCCTCTTTTCCCTGACGCACAGCACGGTAATCTGCCATCAGAAGATGATTGTGGACATCATATGCTTCCATATAAAAATCATCCTCAATTTTTAAGGTCAGTGCATCCGTTTTTATGATAAGAACATCTTCAAATTCTTCAACCGTATAATCAACTGCAACTGCTTTGTCCCCCTCGATCGCCTGTGACTGGTAATCCAAAAGCCAGCATGGAACGAATACCCGGATGATATCCTCTTTTATAAAAGAAAGGATCACATCCTGTTTTTCAAAATGAAGCACAAGGCTGTCATCCTGCTGCTCATACGATAATTTTTTTCCAAATTTCATGATTTTACCTCTTTCCTGTTATTTACTCAAAATACTGATCCACACCATTTGCAATTCCCTGTACCATATTCCACTGATAATCCGCATTTTCCATCAGCGTATCATCGGATGGATTCGTCATATATCCCATTTCAAGTATGGTAACCGGCATGGTACACCAGTTAATTCCTGTCATTGTATCCGAGGTCTGTACACCACGGTTTTTCATGCCTGTTGTCCCGCAATAGCCGTCTAACACACACTGGCTTAAACGGACGCTGTCTGCGGAAAGATTAGAAATATATGGATTCGATGAGGATGGTGCAAGCGCAAGTGCTCCGCTTACTGAAGAACTATCTGCTCCGTTTGCATGGATCCGGATACAGATATCTGCTCCCACAGATGTTGCGTATTCTGCACGCTCCTTATTGCTGATATTCACATCATGGCTTGTCCTTGTCATGTATACCGTATACCCACGGTTTGCAAGCTCTGTCTGAAGCTGTAATGCAATGGAAAGCGTCAGCTCATATTCATACACCCCGGTTGTCGTTCCATGGGTGCCTCCGGCTACCCTTGCTTTCATAGTCGAAGAACCAGGTCCATTCGGTTCGGTATTATTATCCCCGTGCGCCTGATGTCCGGCATCAATGACAACAACCTGTCCATGTCCGTTACCTCCACCTGTTGCATACACACGGGAGACGCTTCCTGTTCCATCTGTATCCGTGCTAGTTTCCTGCTGTTCCTGCGTAGCTTCTTCCTGTTTTGGTTCCTCCCCTGTCACAAAATCCATGGATACATAACCGCGGTTTCCATCATATTCCACATAAGCCCACTGCTCCGAGGCTGCAATCCTTGCCACACCTGTATTTCTTGGAATCACAGCAAGAATATCAGAAGCTCCATTATCCACTGACCTGAAATTTACATTGGTTGTTACCCACACAGTATCATTTGTTTCCGTATATCCCTGTGGAATTCCATTCATCTCTGCCGCAGTATCTGTCTGGACATTTCCTTGTTCCTCCGTACTGCTTTCTGTAGAAGCCTCTGTTTCCTCCTGCATCGCCGTACTGCTTTCTGTCCCCTGACTGCTCTCCTGGGTTACTGCTTCGCCCTTCTTCTGTGCCTCTTTTTTGCCTGGGCCACAGCCTGCTGCTGTCATTGCAAGCAGTAATACAACTATGAGAATTATTCCTGATTTCATTGCTGAATATTTTCTGTGCTTCACCTTTTCTCCTCCATGTAAACTTGATCGGTATTTATTTCGACGCGCTCCGCATCTGATATAATTTCGCTACGCTCATTATATCATGTGCTTCGCACATGATATATGATACTCTATGCGCATCCGTGCTTCGCACTCCGCGTCTGATATAATTTCGCTACGCTCATTATATCATATTCTTTCTTGTGGAGAAATCCGCAATCTCAGGATTTTTGGTGCATTTTTCTTGTGTTGGGTACTTTCGGCTGGTTTTCTTATTTTTGATCCCATTTTCCGGCTCTTCGCACTTCTTTCTCTCTCTTTTTGGGGTACTTTTAGCTGATTTTTCTATTTTTGATCCCATTTTCCGGTTCTCACCTCTTCTTTTTCTCTCTTTTGGGGTACTTTTAGCAATTTTCTTCCAGTATGATCCTTTTTTACTTCTTCTCCAAATTTTTTTCAGGCTTCTCTACAGAAAATAATGCCGGATCAAGGTCTCAACATATTCAAAATCCAGAGGATTTTTCTTTGTTTCAAATGTCATAATTAACTGCACTGTTGGAGTGATTCCCCCGGACTGGTACAGTGTAATCTTGGAAGCTGTTTTTCTGGCATATGCTTCATCATCCATCATACCAAAATGTTCCCAGTAATAAATATTTCCTGTAACGGGATGACAGATCGTAAAATCCGGATACAGCTCCACATTTTGGATCTTTATGTAATTTTCATATCGAAATGGGATTTTGTTTGCGAACAGAGCATTCGCAATTAAAACTTCAGATTTGGAGCGGACACCGATACCGGCATAAGTCTTATGGATCAATTGATCCTGCATTTTGGGATTTGTCTGATATGCCTCCGTCATCCACCTGCCGACCCGCTCCTGTTGTGGAAAAAAGGCTGCTCCAAGAAGTCTTTGAAATTCCGGATTACCCATAAGCTGGCTTTGTTTTCTGCTATAATCCGGATATGGGCTTTTTGCCAGATATGCATCGACTGCTTTTTGTTCCTGCTGCATGGCTTCTAATTCCACGCTCAGATACTTTTTTTCAGCAAGCTGCTTTGCCAGAAGAAACTGTTTTTTCGAAAGATACTTTTTCTGACCCTGTATGCTTTCATACCATTTATAACGCGTTCCATTCCTCGCGCAGCAGAGCGTCCCCTCTGGCAGCATTGCTATTTTGTCCTGTAACTGTCTGATCCGCTGTTCCAGATACAGCTTTTCCCTTCCTGCATGTTCATATAGCACAAATAACATCCTCCTTCTTTTGTATTTTTATGCAGATATTCTAACATGCAGACAAAAATCTGTAAATACAGCTTTCCTGTTTTATAAAAAAACACCCTGCATTTCTGCAGGGCATAAATCACTACTTCCTCTTATTTGATGACCTTTGTCTTTTTTAATACCTCGGATACCTGATGAACCGGGATGATCTCAAGCTTCTCCTTCACCTCTTTGGCAACATCCTCAAGATCCCTGACATTCTCCTCCGGGATAAATACCTTTTTGATGCCGGCGCGCTCTGCCGCCATCAGCTTCTCCGGAAGTCCTCCAATCGGCATAACAACACCGCGCAGGGAAACCTCTCCGGTCATGGCAAATTCCGGGCTTACCGCATTGCCGGAAACAAGCGATGCAAGCGCGGTTGTCAGCGTGATTCCAGCGGACGGACCATCCTTTGGCACTGCCCCTGCCGGGACATGGATATGGATATCATGCTTCTCGAATAACTCCGGCTGCTCCGGAAACAGTGCTTTCACAAGCGTAAGAGCTATCGAAACAGACTCCTTCATCACATCGCCAAGCTGTCCGGTGATCTGAACCTTCCCGCTGCCGTTTACCATCTTTGTCTCGATAAACAAAATCTCACCGCCTGCTGCTGTCCATGCAAGCCCGGTCACAACACCGGGAGCCTTCTCCTTTAAGATGCTCTCATGGATAATCGGCTTCTGGTCTAAGAATTTGGAAAGACGTCTTGCGCTGACGCTGACACTCTTCTTCTCACCCTTTACAAATTCTACTGCAGCGCAGCGGCATAGTGCAGTCAGCTGTTTTTTCAGGCCACGCACACCGGATTCCATCGTGTAGTCGCTGATGATTTTTTTAATCGCATCGTCGGATACCTTTAAGTCCTTTGCCTTGATGCCGACCTTCTCCCTCGCCTGCGGAAGTAAATGCCGCTTTGCAATCTGGAATTTTTCAACTGCCGTATAGCCTGGGAACTGAATGATCTCCATACGGTCTAAAAGCGGCCCAGGGATTCCATCCGTCGAGTTTGCCGTGCAGACGAAAAAGACATCCGAAAGATCATACGGAACATTCATATAGTGATCGGTAAATGTGTTATTCTGCTCCGGATCAAGCACCTCAAGCAGTGCACTCGCCGGATCTCCGTTGTAATCATGTCCAAGCTTGTCAATCTCATCCAAAACCATGACAGGATTTGATGTCCGGCACTGCTTCATACCCTCCATGATACGTCCCGGCATTGCTCCGATATAGGTTCTCCGGTGTCCCCGGATTTCTGCCTCATCGCGCACACCGCCTAAGCTGACACGCACATATTTGCGATGCATTGCTTCTGCGATGCTCTGTCCGATGCTTGTTTTTCCGGTACCCGGTGCTCCGACAAAGAGGAGGATCGAGCCGGACTGCTTATGATTTAGGGTCATGACCGCAAGCTGCTCAATGATCCTCTTTTTCACCTTATCGAGTCCATAATGTCTTTCATCTAAGATCTTCTCCGCCTCATCCAGCTTCACATCCGAATACGGCTCCTTTTTCCAGTCCAGCGTTGTGACAAAATCCAGATAATCGTAGAGCATGCCATATTCATGGCTGTCCTTACCCTCCATCGCCATCCGGTTTAAGATCTTGTCTGCTTCCTTTCTTGCAGCCTCATTCATGCCGGATTTTTCGATCTTGTCCTGAAAACGCCGGATCTCCGAAACGTTCTCCGGATGCATTTCATCCAGCTTTTTCTGTAAAAAGTCAATCTGCTTCTTGATCGCATCCTCGCGATAAAGCTTATCATTCGTCTCCTTCTGCGCAAGCTCCGCTTCCCCGCTCACATTCGAGATTTCGATAAATTCAAATCTTTTAGATCTAAATCGATAATTTCATTTGGATTTTTTTCTCGTAAACGAGTTAATGCTTGAAG